>JAICEG010000162.1 GCA_025924295.1 Vicinamibacteria bacterium | reverse complement strand
GGTCCTGGCCAGCGTCAGGATCGAATCCATCGTGTCCTGCACCGAGTTGATGAAACAGGCCGAGCACTGCGGCGCCTTCTCGAATCCGCAGTTGAACCAGACCGGGCTGTTGAACGCGGCCTTCTGATAGACGAGCAGGTGCTTCAGCTCGTGGCTGAACGACATCAGCGCGTCCTCGCTGGCGAAGTATTTCTGCGCGCGCGCCCATCCCGTGATCGTGTCGACCACTCGGCCGATCAGTTGCCTGACGCTGCGCTCGCGCTCCGGCGTCCCGATCTGACCCCGGAAATACTTCGAGACGACGATGTTGGTCGCCTGCTGTGACCAGCTCTTGGGAATCTCGACGTCGCGCTGCTCGAAGACGACCTTGCCCTTTTCATTTCCAATCACGGCGGAGCGGACTTCCCATTCGACCTCGTCGAACGGATCGACACCGGGCAGGGTGAAATAGCGAGGGAACTCCAGACCGGGCACCAGCGGCGCCTTCGACTCGGCCTTCTTCGCCCGGGTCGCGGGGTCGAGAGCTCCACTTTGAGTTGCCTGCTGACCAGCGGCGGCAGCTTCGCGGGCAGGGCCTCTTTCCATGCTCTCCTCCGAATAACGCCGGGCACACCGACCCGGCCTACCTTAGGGGACGCGCACCCACCCCTTCCGGTGGCGTCCAGAATTCTGTTTGTGGTTGGCGCGCGAGACGTCCTGTGGGCTTTCCCGACCGGCTGGAGGCTGGGAGCATCCTGCCTTTGTTACACCTCGTTGAGCGCCCGGACATACTGCGCTCCGTTTACCGCTTTGTCAAGGCCGAACCACAATATATTGCGCCTCTCTTTTAGGGCAGGCGCAATATGTTGGTTCCATTTTATCGCAGACGGCAGCCCTCACACTATGGGCTACAGGCTTGAAGATGTTGAAGTTAGCGACGTGCGTGGAGTGCTGTTGAGCTAACGGCCCAGGAGCTCACTGGCCAGCTTCGCGGCCTTGTCGGCGAGCGTTTCGGCAAAGACATAGTTGCGCTGGGTCAACGCCTCGCCGGCCTGCTCCCCGAAGCTCTTGGCGTTCTCGTACTGCTCGCGGCCTGCGACCGACAGCTTCTGATAGTCGACCTGTCCGAGATTTTTCGTCGCGATCTGCAGAAGGGCGCGTATCTTCTTGTCCGCTTCAGCATCCGCTGGCGTCGATGCGGCCCGCAGCTCGCGCGGAACCTCGGGCGCCGGCGGCGCTGGCGGCGGAGTGGGCTCTGGCTTCTCCGTCTCAGTGGCTGCGGCACGCCGCGGCGGTCGACGCTGTGGTACTTGAGGTGCTTCTGCCGTCGGAGTTTCAACCACGACTGGCACGGCGACGAGCGGCGGTTCCTCGTCAACCGGTGCGAATACCCGTGGCGGCGGCTCAGGCATCGCCAGCGGCGGACCATCGGGAACGGTTTCGGCGCGCGCTTTGGCACATCCCGCCGCCAGCGCAGCCAGACTCACAACGCACAATGCAAAATGGAAAAACCTTCGTTGCATTTCAGGCCCCGTTTGCTCTGGGCAACAGCACACGGAAGGTGGTTCCTCGCCCTGGCGTGGACTGCACATCAACTTCGCCGTCATGCATCTGAATGATGCGGTAAACCATTGAGAGTCCGATTCCCGTCCCTCGCTCCTTCGTCGTGAAATACAAATCGAAGATTCGGCTCAAATGTTCCGGCTTGATGCCGACGCCGGTGTCCTCGATCCGGATTTCCACACGCTGACGCGAGGCCGGCCGGGCGACCACCCGCAGGCTACCACCCTGAGGCATCGCCTGGCACGCATTGATCGCAAGATTGAGGAACGCCTGCCGGAGCATTGCCGCATCTCCGTTGACGTTTGGAGTCGATACAGACACGTCTGTTGCAACCCGTACGCCGTTCTTGCTCGCTTCAGTCTCGATAATTGGCAGTATTTCCTCGAATAACCCTGCCACGCGAACTGGCTGAAGCCTGAGGTCTTCCGGACGGGTGAATTTAAGGAACCCCTGGACGACCTCATCCAACCGGCGAATTTCGCTCTCGATGATTTCGACGTGCTCGAGCGCCCCCTGGACGGGCACAGGAAGGGCCGTCGCCCGCGAAGGACCAAGCCCCAGCGTGCCACCCGCCGCTCCGACAGCCTCTGGCTGCAGCAATGTCGTCGCCAGACCCCGGACCTTGGTGCGCAGCAACTCGAGGTGGATCATCATCGCGTTCAACGGATTCTTCACCTCGTGCGCGATGCCTGCCGTCAGGCGCCCGAGCTGGACGAGCTTCCGTGAGTACGCAAGAGTCGACTGCATCCGCGAGAGATGTGCCAGGTTGCGCGAGACGAGCAGGACGCCCACCAGCTCGCCGCGCATTCCAGCGATCGCATGGGTCACCACGAGCTCGTCGTCTGCTCCCGGTCTCGTCTCCTGCTTTTGCGGAGCGAGCGCGCTGACCCAGTTCCGGGGTATTGAACCAGTATCTCGCCCGGGCACGGACACGGGCTCAGTCGGATGACCCTGAATCTGAATGGGGCCGCGCGACTTCCGCGTGGCCAGCGTTTCCTCGACCAGCGTTCGATAGGGATGCCCAATCGGGAGCAACCCGTCCAGCACGCGACCGATCGAGTCGGCCGGCAGCGTATGCTGCATCGCCGGGTTGCTGAACAGTAGCTCTCCCGACGGATTGAACAATGCCACCGCGTCTTCGAGGTGCTCGACCGCCGATTGAAGGTTGGCCTTCTGACCGGCCAGCAGCGAGCGATCGGCCGACAGCTGCTGGCTGACGGTATTGAAGAAATCACCGAGCTCTCCAAATTCGTCGCCACCGGGCATGTCGAGTGTGACGCCGAACTCGCCTTTCCCAAGGCGGGTCAGGCCGCTTCGAAGGACGTGAATCGGTCGCAACAACAGTTGCGCAAAGATCCCGGCCACGAAGACCGAGATCGCCAGCGCCGCCGCCCCCGTGAAGCCAGCGTCGTACAGCAGTTCGCGGAGCTGACGCCGCATCAGCAGGGTGGACAGTCCGATGCGAATCGAACCAAAGGAGTCACCACCGCGCTTGAGCGTTTCCCGTACTTCCAGCGTCTGCCCATCCCCGGCGAAGATCATCCGAAGCTTGTTCATCGGGGTGTCCCTGATGACCGCCTCGAGGTCGGCACGTTCGGCGAGTGTTCGTCCCACCATCGCGCGATTGTTGTGCACGATGACCGTGCCATTGGTATCGACAATGGCGGCAAAGCTGACGGAATCACCGTAGATACTGGATTCCAGGATCGACCGCAGCCCGAGGTCGTCGCGCAGCGCGATGGTGGGATCGACATCACCCGTGACGATGCCGCCGGCACGATGGAGGATCGTGTTCGCCAGCAGCTCCCCGCGCGACAGGCTCTCCTGCAGCACCACGTTCGCAAGCCGGTTCGTGAAAAGCGCACTGAGCGCCACCACCACCAGTCCCACGATGGCGGTTACGCCGACAATCTGCTTGACGCGAATGCTCAGGCGCATGGTCAGAGGTCAAAAGTCAGAAACACGGGTCAACAATTAGACCGACACGTGATCAACGAACAGACGACTACTGCGGTACCGACTCCTCTTCCCGCTTTCCTCGGCCCCGCAATTTGTTGAGCTTGTTGTGCAGCGTCTTGAGGCTGATACCCAGGATTTCAGCCGCCCGCGTCTTGTTGTCGCGGGTGTGTTCCAGCGTCATCAGGATCAGCCGTGTCTCGGCTTCTTCAACAGTTGTACCAGGGGTCAGCGACAATGTGGGTTTGACCACGTCCGGGGACTCGGTCACGAGCGGTGGCAGCAGCTTCGGGTCGATGAATTCCCCAGAGCTGAGAATCACCGCTCGCTCGATGACGTTGCGCAGTTCGCGGATATTACCCGGCCAATTGTATTGCTCGAGGATGCGCATGGCTGCCTGGTCGAGCGCCGACACCTTCTTGTTGTTGCGCGAGTTGAAATCGGCCAGGAACGACTGCACCAGCAGCGGGAGATCCTCCTTCCTCTGACGCAGCGGGGGCAGCTCGATGGCAAAGACATTGAGCCGATAGAACAGGTCTTCACGCAACTTGCCGTTCTTCACTGCGTCGGCCGGATTCACGTTGGTCGCCGCGATCACACGTACGTCGACGGTCTCCTCGTTGCGCCCACCCAGCCGCCGAAACCGACGCTCCTGGAGCACACGCAGTAGCTTCACCTGCGTCGATGGCGTCATTTCTGCAATCTCGTCGAGGAAGAGCGTTCCGTGATCGGCCAGCTCGAAGCAGCCGGCCCGTCGATCGACGGCACCGGTGAACGAGCCCTTCTCGTGCCCGAAGATCTCGCTCTCGAGTAGTGTCTCGGGGATGGCCGCGCAGTTGATCGGGACGAACGGCATCTGCGCGCGGGGGCTCAGTTGATGAATGGTCTGTGCGACCAGTTCCTTGCCCGTCCCCGATTCGCCGGAGATCAACACGGACGCGGAGGTCGGCGCAGCCTGCTCGATGACCTGATAGACCTTCCGCATCTGCGGACTGCTGCCGATCATCTTCCCGTAAGTGCCATGCTCGCGCAGTTGCTTGCGCAGCACCTTCACCTCACGGAGCGTGTCCTGCCGCTCGACGATCTTGTCCAGGAGGATCTTGAGACGCTGCGGCTCGATCGGCTTCGTGAGGTAGTCGTACGCACCCTCTTTCATCGCCTCGACAGCTGTCTCAACCGTTCCCTGAGCGGTCAGGATAACTACGGTGTAGTCGCTGCCATCGTCCTTGAGCGCTCGCAGGAGTTCCAGGCCATCCCGGCGTGGCATCACCAGGTCGCTGATGATGATCGAGGGCCGGAAGACCGTGATGCGTTGAAGTGCCTCCTCGCCGTCACCGGCGGAGTCCGCTGTGAACCCCCACGTACGCACAAGTTCCGTCAGGCCGACCCTCGTGCTGGGCTCGTCCTCGACGATGAGGATTCGTTCGCTCGTTGTTGGGGACATTCCTGTTGCCTCGCGCTGATTCAGATTCTGCTGCTCGGTCATTTTTACACGGTTCGGCCCCCTGCCGTAGACTGAAACCTTGAGCGACGAGACAACCCCCGAATTTCGGGCCGACGTTCCTGTAGAGCTTGAGCCGCTGAACCACCATCCAACCGCGTGGCAACAGCGTACGCAGGCGATCTTCGAGGTGCTGCTGTGCTCGAGCTTGCCGACGCAGATTCTGATTGCGTGGATTCTTGGCGTGCTCGGCATCGCGCCTCGCACCCCCGACGATCAGCTCTCGCTCACGTTCGTTCTAACGCTGTCGCTTGCTGACACCGCACTGCTCATTGTTCTGATGGTTGTGCTCGCCCGGGCGCACGGCGACAGCGCCTGGCTTCTCTGGCGCGGCCATCGTCCCGCGATCGGCGAGGTCACCGTGGGTCTGCTGCTCGTTCCCATCGCCGTCCTCGGGGTCGGAGTCCTCATCGGCACGATCCGCGAACTCGCGCCCTGGATGCACAACGTCCCTGAGAACCCGCTCGAATCGCTGGCCACGGGAGGACCGGGTGCGGCCGCACTCTTTGGCGTCGTCGCGATCGTCGCCGGCGGAATACGCGAGGAACTCCAGCGCGCCTTCCTCCTTCAGCGTTTCGAGCGACATCTCGGTGGCACCACCGTCGGCGTCGTGGTGCTCAGTGCCGCATTCGGCCTCGGACACGTGGTGCAGGGGTGGGACGCCGTAATCGCCACAGGGGCACTGGGCGCGTTCTGGGCCGTCGTCTACCTCCGGCGGCGCAGCAGCATTGCGCCGATCGTCAGCCACGCCGGATTCAATTCGATCGAAGTGCTGCGTGTCGCTATCGGGGGCTCGTAGACGGAGGAACCGAGCCTCCCTCTCCTCCGACGATGACGACCCCGGATCGCGAGCGAAGATCGCGAACCCACTTCTCGATCGTCGAGCGCAGGCGCTCAGCCGATGCACGCTGCCGGGCGACTGGTTCGGCTTCCTCGAACGCGATTTGCACGCCGTCGCGTATGAATTCCGCCGGATGCTCTTCGTAGTATCTGCGTGCTTCGTCTTCGGTCACCTGGACACTCATGCCAAATCGCTGCGCGATATAGGCACGAATGCGGAGGGTATCCCGCGCCAGCTGGCGGAGCCTTTCGTCGTTGAGTCCGGTGGCATTGATGAGTGCGTCAAGACCAGAGCCCGCTCGTAACTTCATCGCCGCGACCTCCTCTGCCACAGCGGCGTCAGCGGGCTCCGGCGGCGAGAATCGGGCCACTTCGTCGAGCATCAGCTGACGCTCGATCGTTCGTTCAAGCGCAACCGCTTCGGGGTTCTCCCCTGGCTTCGTCTCGACGAGCCCCAATTCACGCGCGGCGCGGACGTCGGTCATCGTGACCGCATTGGTGCCGACTCTCGCGAGCACCCGCTCGATCAGCTGCCAGGCCTGCGCGGTCGCTCCGTAATGCAGAACGAAGAAGGCGGAATGCAGACAGACCGCTAGTAGATACCGTGAGCTGGACCGCACTGAGTTCACCTGTGTCGCCACGAATGAATCAGTGTCCGCATTCTGAATCTTGCATTCCGAATTCTGCATCGTGCAGTCCGAATTCTGCACTTTCAGAATTCAGAACGACACGCATCAGAAAGGCTGTCCCAGAAGGATGTGCAGAACCCGGCTGCGCTCCTGCATCCCAGGCACGAGCTCGCGCGGGTTGAGGTTGAAGCCGAGATCGACCCGGATCGGTCCGACTGGTGATCGATACATTACGCCAAAGCCGGCCGTCGGACGAACATCAGTGAAGTCGAGGTCGCTGGCCTTGAGGAAGACGTTGCCGGCATCCACAAAGCCGGTGGCCTGCAGAGGTCCGACGACCGCAATCCGCAACTCGGAGTTCAGGATGACCACGCTGTTCCCGCCGGTCGGGAAGCCGGTTGACGTAATAGTGTCCTCATTGCCGAGACGGTCGAGCGTGAAGCCACGTACTGTCGTGTCACCGCCGGCGAAGAAGCGCTCGCTCGCGGGCAGGTCCTGGATGGTCACACCTTCGACCAGGCGAGTAAAGCCGTGCGCGAGCCCCACGCGCGCTCCCAAAGCGAGCACGACGCGGCGCTGCGCCGGCAGCCGGTGGTAGTAGAACCCCTGAAGATACGTCTGCACGAACCCGACCTCGGAGCCAATCGCCCGCGCCGCAAGCTCGCCATCGACGATCATCATCGTCCCGGTAGAGGGATCGAGCGGGTCATCACGCTTGTCGCGAATGAGCGAAGCCGACACCTTCGAGAGCCGTACCTCCGGGAACAGGCGGTCGATGAGCGGCGGCGGCGCGTCGGGTGTGAAGCGTTCGTCGAAGAGCCGTGTACGCTGGAACGAATACAGCCCGATGGCGCTGTAAATCGGTGACAGCCTGACCCCGGCTTCGACACGCGCTTCTCGACGGTCGAAGTTGAAGCTCGACCGGCGGGCCTGCTCGACCAGGGCGGTCACGACGACGTCGGCACGGGTATCGAAGGCCCTCGGCTCCCGGAACTGACCGAGCACACGATACTCGTAGAAACGGCCCCCAAGGTCTTCCAGTGGATCTTCGGGCAGCGTCGGAGCGGGAGAAGGCGGCGGGTCAGTGATCGAGACTGCCGGCGGATCACGAGGCCTGACAGCGAGCCGCGTGAACAAATCGACCCGGCGATTCTTCCCCCAGAGATTGCGGCGCCCGATCTGAAAGAAGCCGCGGGGCGCCACCTCGAAGCGTTCCTCTGCGAGACCAGTGTCGCCGGTTGTGAGGAAGGAGCCGCCTTCGAGACCACCGCCGAATCCCAGCTCCGTCGGTGGCGACTCCTCGACTTCGATGAGCACGTCGCGTCGCGTCTCGCCCCCCTTGCCGAGAACCTCGACCTCGGCGCGCCGAAACATGCCGAGAGCCGCCAGACGCTGGCGGCTCTCGAGCAGCGCCGAGAAACTGAGGGGCTCCCCCTCACGTAGCAGGATCTCACGCTGGATCGTTCGCGTGCTGATCCGGCGGTTGCCGACGATGATGATGTGATCCACCACCACCTGGGGTCCTTCGGAGATCGTGAAGACGACGTCCGCTCGCGTGTCGCTCTCGGCGAACGTGGGCTCCGACGTCACCACGACTCCCTCGTACCCGCGATTGCGATACTCGAGATCGATCCGCTCGCGCGCCGCCAGCATCTCGGCCTCCGAGAAGGCCTGCCCCTCGGATACCATCGCCAGGATCCGGAGCGTCGGCTCGCTGACGGCCATGTTGCCGGCAAAGCTCACCATGCCGATCAGCGTGCGCGGCCCCTCGGCAATCGCCACCTGCACGTCCGTTTGGCGATCTGGATCGGCCGCGTTCTCGGGCACGATCACGCTCTCGCCAGCCTTGATCTCGGCGCGCGTAAAGCCGCGCGTTCGATAGAGGCGTTCAATCGCGCCGAGTCCGCCCGCGACCGTCGTTCGCACAAATGGTTCGCCGGCCTTCAGCGGGATGAGCGCCAGCAGTTCCGCCTCGGGGACCGCCATGTTGCCGGTAAAAGAGACGTTGCGGACCAGGTAGCGTGGGCCGCGATCGACGTCGAACGTGATGATCAGTTCTTCCTTCTGCTCCTGGCTCATGAACAGGGCGTTGGCGTCTCGATAGCCGCGCGCATGCAGGAAGTCTTCGATGGCTCGACTCGAATCCTCCAGCAGGTCTTCGTCGGCCGAGCCTTCCGTCCGAATCGGTACCAGCCGTTCGAGATCGGCCTCGGGCAGCTGATCGCCGGTGAACCTGACGACGACGCGAGGTCCACGTGTGAGGTTGACCGAAACAATGGCGCCGTCCTCGGTGATCTCGCTTCCGTGGCTGGCGCGCGCTTCGTAGAAGCCGCGGGAGTGCATCCTGTCTTCCCACGCTCGCAGCTCGCGCTCGATCACGTCATCATCGAACGGCTGCCCCGGCTTGATGTCGGGCAGCTCCGTCACCGTGCCCTGGACGTCGGCGTCGCGCTGGGTGAAACGCCGGTCGGCGATGACCAGGCGCCGGCCGGACTCGATCTCGAAGATGAGGGTGGCGCGATCGGGATCGTGGGTCTCGACGAGACGGGAGGAGATCCGTGCGTTGGCGTAGCCGCGGCGCCGGTATTCCATTCGCAGCGACTCGACGATCTCGGGAGTGCGGGCCGCGCGCGGTGAGTTGCCGAATCGATCGACGACGGCACGAAGAACATCGTCTTCCGGCAAGCCGAGCGTGCCCTCGAATTCGATGCGATCGACGGGGTGCAGCGGCGTCAGGACGTAGCGCACGCGGAGGCCGCTGCCGGCATCTTCCGCCGATACCTGCACATCGTCGAACCGATTGAGGCTCATGATGTGCCCGACCGTTTCGCGGACGTCGCTCGCCTCGAGCGGGGCGCCGACACGCGTCTCGATCAGGCTGACGATGACCGGATCGGTGACCGGCCTGCCTTCCTGCTCGAGAACGACCTCGGTGATCGGACGGCCGAACTGCGCTTGCGCTGGTGCTGCAAACGACGAGAGCGCGAGCACCAGGAACAGAGTAAAACAGCGCATCTAGAACGTCCGCCTGACCCTCAGCTCGATGGCGTAGGTCTTGTCTTCATTCCGCGAGAGCAGCCACGAGTAGCGCTCCGACTGATCGTATTCGAGCAGGATGATCTGGTCACGCGTGGACGATGAGAGGCTTCGCGAGTAGGTCAGGTAGACGCGATCGGAGATCCGCTTACCGATGGTGACGCGCGCGGCCAGGTCCAGCCGCGACGACTGCGTGTTGGGGTCGATGATCGACGGCGTGATCTGGAACGTATCGACGCCGAAGGTCTGCTCGACGACACGGCCGACCTCCGAGGAGACGGGACTGGCCAGCGCACGGGCCGCCCGGTCGCGCACCAGCTGCTCCTGAGGCGTCACATTGCCCTGGTACTGACGGAACTCGACGTCCTGACCAGGCGCGACGTCACTGAGGAGCAGCGCCAGCAGTTCGGGTTCCGGCAACGGGGGATCCGCCGAGAACTCGAGCGCGGGGATCCAGGGGCCGGTGGCGCGCACGGTGACACGATAGGTTTCGCCGGGCACACGCACGCGCGTCTCGGTTTCGAGATCGAAGAATGGCTCGATCTTCGCCGGGTTGTTGAACTCGACGCTCCCTCGCGTGAGCACGTACCGCCGCCCTTCGAAGATGAACTCGCCGCGCGAGGCCTCCGCCCGCCCGAAGAGCAGCGGCCGGTCGAACGTGCCCTGCAACTGAAGATCGGCGCTGGCCGTCAGGCGCACGCTGCTGTTGCGAACCTGCAGTGTCTGCGGCGCCGTGATCTGAATGTCGTAGCG
>JAICEG010000161.1 GCA_025924295.1 Vicinamibacteria bacterium | reverse complement strand
GAACTAGGGCGTACAATGGAGCCGTGGACGGTTCCAAGCTCACCAAGGAACTGCGCGAGCGCCTCGAGCATCTCCCCAGCGACTCCCTGGTGGAAGTCATCGTCGAAATCAGCGGCGGGGAGACGACGGCCGTGCGGGCCGGCGCCTCGCGCGGAGATCTGATCGCCACGCGCCGGCAGCAGTTCCTGGACACGGTCGCACCCGTCGAGCGCCAGATTCACAGCATCGGTGGCGAAGTCATCGACCACGCGTGGGTGAACCAGACGCTGCGCGTCCGTGTGCCCGCCGGAAACGTCGACCAGCTCACCGAATCCGACTGCGTGGCATCCGTCGGCGCGCCGGCTCGCTTGACGCGCGAGTAGCTCGCTTCATGACAGCTTGATCAGCCCGGCGCCCTGCGTATTGCCGTCGCTCCTTCCGATCCGCTTGGAGCTTCCGATCAGCGTCGCGCGCACCGCATCCGGCAACAGGTTCGGGTCGTCGTCGAGCAGCAGTGCCGCGAGTCCGCTGACCTGTGGCGCGGCGAAACTGGTGCCGGCGCCGGCGCTGCCGAACCCGCCGCCGGGTCGAACGGTTTCGATGCCGCTGAGATCGGAGCCGCCGGGGGCGACCAGGTGCGGCCGCTCGCGAGTTCCCGCAGGTCCGCGACTGCTGTAGTCCTGGACCGATCTCCCTCGCCGGTCGGTTGCGCCAACGACGATCACGCCATCGGCGTCAGCGGGTGAGGTCAGCGTGCGTGCGCCGGGTCCGGCATTGCCCGCGCTCTTGACGATCACCATCCCGAGACTCCACGCGTGGTCGCACGCGCGCGCTTCACGGCCGCTGCCATTACCCGCCGGCCCTGCGCCCCACGAACAGTTTGCGATGTGCGCGCCATCCTCGAGCGCCTGCTGGATCGCGAGCGCACCATCGAAGTCATCCGAATCGAGGGCCGGGTCTTCCGCGAAGATCTTGTAGTTGAGAATCGACACGCCCGGTGCGATGCCGCTGAAGCGGCGATCGCGTGCGCCGATGATCCCGGCGACCGCGGTGCCGTGACTGTCAGGGCGTCCGAATGGCTCGCGGGTGAAGTTGCGCTTCTGCATGACGCGGCCCGACAGCGCCTTGTGCGTGGAGTCCACTTCGCCGTCGATGACGGCGACGACAATGCCCGTGCCGTCTTTGCCTGTCCTGGTCCTGAATGCAGGCGCGCCAACCAGCGGACCGCTCAGGCGCATCTCCCGCACCAGCCGGCGTGGCACGTCGATTCGTTCGATCGCATTATCGGGGGCGATTTCCGCGAGGGCAGCGGCAGCCGTTGCGGTACGGATCGTTTCGTTCAACCAGCACACATCGAGCACACGTCGCGTGCCAAGTACCTCACGAGCCCGGTTGCCGCCCGACCTCTTGCCGATCTCCGCATACAGCGGCGCAACCGCCTTGTAGAACTCGTCGCGCTGCGATACGAGATGCGTCTGCCGAAAGATCTGCGGTGCGCCGATCCGGCGTTCCCGGGTCTCGCGATCTTCGAGCCGTGCGGCTTCGCGCAGGACCTCGACCTGGGCGCTGTCGGTCGGTGCGGTTGGCGCAGTCTGTCGCCTGAGCTCGACGACGAGCGAGGCAGGGGGTGCCGTGCGCGCTGCCACCGCGGCCGCGCGGCCGGCTGCGGTGCGAATGTCGGGAACCCGTCCGATGAGGATCAGGACTTCGTCGGTTGCCTTGGCCGCGAAGTCGCTGCCAAGTCGATCGCGGACCCGCTCCCGGGCCCGGTGCAGCGCACCTGTACTTGTGATGGCAATGCCACCGACACGCGGCTTCTTGACGCGGCGTGATGAGTGCGTTGCCTTCGCAGTCTTCTTCCCGGTCGCCCGGCGGGTAGTCGTGCGAGTTCGTGTTGCTTCAGCGCGTCGCTTGGCCATTGTCGTCTCCCGACTCCACCAGGAAGCCGAAGTCGAAGCTGTTGACCTGGGCATACACCGGGGGCAGGCGCCCGCGGTTGAACGACAGCTTGAAACCGTATCGGCCTGCGATCGTTTCCACGAAGAAGACCTTGAAGTCGATCTGCGCGTAACCGTGGAACCCCTTGTCGGTCAGGTCCGTCAGGTTCGTCTCGTTGTTGAAACGGGACTCGGTGAGAAACAGTTGGCGCACGACGCCGTTGATGTCGATCTCGACGCGTCGCAGCGGAAGCTGGGTGCCGGGGTTGTCGTAGAACACGGTGAAACCGGCGCCGGCCTTGTAGCGCGCGATGCGATTCACCTCGGGCTCGACCTCGGGATCCACTGGCGTCGGTACCGTGGTGCCCAGGCTCTGGCCCACCTCGATGCCGCCGGGCACGACGTAGCCACGCCAGAATCCCCGGCGTCCGAGGAAACCTCTCGTCATCGTCTGCAGGTGAAATCCCGATTCGGCGACGAAGTTGGTGACGTCGAAGTTCGTCGGGTCTCCCTCGAGTTTCCCGGCGACGTCGACGAGCCAGCCGGCAATGATGTTCTGCTGCCGCGCACGAATCAGCTCGTTCACGCGCGCGTTGTCGGTCTCCGCGGCGATCTCACGCAGTTGGCCCGGCCGCCACGTCTGCGTGTAGCGATACCTGGCGCCTGCCTCGAAGTGCCTGGCATCGCCTTCGTCGGCGGTCGTCTTCTTGAGTTGGAGGAACGTGTTCAGGCTCGGAATGCTCAGGTCCGGGTTCAGCGAGATGTCGGCGCCACCCGCGCTCTCGTCCGACGCGGTCGTGACGAACCCGCTGGCGAACAGATCCTTCTCACGCGATGACTTGGGAACTTCCTCGAACCTCGCGATCCACTCGTCCTTGATGCTCGCGGGATCGCGCGAGAGATCCGCACACACCTGCCCGCGCGAGACGGCAACGGTGCCATCCTGAGCCGGGAACTGCACCTGGTCGAAACAGATGCGTGCCGCCGTCGCGGGGACGGCGGCAAAGTTCACCGTGAACGTGGTGCGAGCCAGCGCGTTCTGGGTGATCGATGTCGGCACGACGTTGTCGGGCAGCAGTCGAACCCGGTTGATATCGAACTGAGGTGCAGCCGGCGTGTTCGCGAGCGCCTGCGAGAAGACCACCGTCATCTGCCGCTCGTTGGTCACGACAGCGGTCTCGATGGTCGGATCCGCCGCCTGCGCCGACGCATGCGCGGAGAGCAGCAGCGTCATGAGGAGACTGCCAATCGCGTATCGCATGGTCGCCCCTACGCCGTCTGCAGCGACAGCTGAATGAACTTGGCGACATCGCCGATGTTGAGATTGGCGTTGTCGGGGATCTCATCGATGTCATCCGCGATGGCCGGCAGCAGGATCTTCAGGTTGGCTTTGAAGATGGCCACCCCTTCATTCGTCAGGCCGACGCGGGGATCGCCGAAGGTGAGGGTGCCAAGATCGTCGGGCTCGAACGCCGGGGGATCCTGCGTTGTGTCGACGGTGACGAGCGTTGTGACTGACGCGATCGCCATCACGACCTGGATGGCGCCATCGGTCACCGACTCCTGCTTCTTCTTGATGAGCGCTGCCATCACCTCGCGAGCCCCGCTTGCGGATGTCGTCGCGCGATTCGCCTTCACACGTGCAGCGCCCTTCTTTGCCATTGGCCCTCCTCGTCGACCTCGTTTGCAGGGTAGCGGGACTATTAACGTCGAATTCGCAAAGAAAGAACAGTCACCTTTCGAGTACTGTGTGGTCCGTCATCGGAGATGACATACCACGACGGAGGGTCTTCATGGGCGATGCTGACCTCGACTTCACGGTGGCGCGGCTCGGCGAGTGTCGCATTCCCTCGCCGATGCAGGGAGTTCGCTTCACCGCCGACGACGAGCACGTGCTGTATCACGGGCGGCTGGAGGACCTGAAGCCATGGCTCGACCGCGGCGTCACCCCGCCGGCCATGGAATGCGCCGGGCCGCGGCAGATGCTGTACTTCGAGCCGTCGGGACTGGCCTGCGGAATCGTGACGTGCGGCGGATTGTGTCCCGGCCTGAACGACGTCATTCGCGCGATCGTCCTGAGCCTCTATCACCATTACGGCGTGCGCACGGTTTACGGGTTCCGCTTCGGCTTCGAGGGGCTGGTGCGGCGTCATGGTCACGTCCCGCTCGAACTGACGCCGGCATCCGTCAACCGGATCAGCGAGATCGGCGGCTCGATCCTCGGCTCGTCACGTGGTCCGCAGAAGCCAGAGGAAATCGTGGAGACGCTGAAGGAGTTGAAGATCGGGATTCTGTTCGCGATCGGTGGCGACGGGACGCTGCGGGGTGCGCAGGCCATCAACGATGAAGCGGCCCGGCGCGGGATGAAGTTGAGCGTGATCGGTATCCCGAAGACGATCGACAACGACGTCTCGTTCGTGCAGAAGACCTTTGGCTTCGAAACCGCGGTGACCGAGGCGCGGCGCGCGACCTATGCGGCCAACACCGAAGCCGAAGCCGCTCGCAACGGGATCGGGCTGGTGAAGTTGATGGGACGCGACTCGGGGTTCATCGCGGCCTACGCGGTGCTGGTCGACGGGCAGGTGAATTTCTGCCTGGTGCCCGAGGTTCCATTCACCCTCGAGAAGTTCCTGCCGGAACTCGCGGCACGGCTCGACCGGAGAGGGCACGCCGTCATCGTCGTTGCCGAAGGCGCCGGCCAGGAGCTGATGAAGACCACTGGCGAGAAGGACGCTTCGGGCAACGTGAGGTACGGTGACATCGGCATCTTCATGCGCGACGCGATCAAGGCTCACTTCTCCCGCGCCGGTATCGACGTCAGCCTGAAGTACATCGATCCCAGCTACACGATCAGGAGCCTGCCGGCGACGCCGCATGACGCAGCGTTCTGCCTGCTCCTTGGGCACAGCGCGGTGCATGCCGGGATGAGCGGCCGGACTGGCATGGTCGTCGGATTCTGGAACCATCAGTTCACGCACGTCCCGATCGCCTACGCCGTCTCGTCGCGAAAGAAAATCGATCCTGACGGTTCGCTCTGGAGCAGCGTCCTCGCCTCCACGGGTCAATTGCGCGACATGCGTTGAAATCAGTGCCCACGACATACCGTGGGCTCGAAAAGGTACGCATCCAGGGGATTCCTGCGCGATAGACTGAATCCGACTGGCACTGAACCTGCCCGAGGAACGCCCTATGTTGATTCGTTCTTATCGCTCACCAGCCGTGGCCCTCATCCTCTCGATGGCGATTGCCGCGCCACCGGGTTCGATCCTTCGAGCGCAAACCAAGCCGGCACCGGCCACACTTCCGGCAATCGCCCAACCGCCGGCGGCTCCTGCGCCACCCCCGGGCACAAATGCCGACACCGGCTGGCCCAGGCACGTGACCCTGAAGAGCGGCGACGTGACGTGGTACCAGCCGCAGGTGGAAAGCTGGGCAGGACAGAAGCAAATCGTCGCGTGGTCAGCGGTGTCGTATCTCCCCCTGAATGCGAAAGAGCCGGCGCTCGGGACCGTCAAGATCGAAGGCCCGACCAGGGTGTCACTCGACGATCGCGTGGTCACCCTGGATCTCCGGATCACTGAGTACAACTTCAAGACGCTGAATCCCGATCAAGTGAAGGCCCTCGTTGCGGACATTCAGACCCTGCCGCAGAACGAGCGCGTGCTCGATCTCGATCGCCTGCTCGCCTATACCGCCAGCAGCACGTTGCAGGTCAAGAACGTCGAAGGAATCAAAGCCGACCCACCCAGGGTGTTCTGGTCGGTCGCGCCTGCGGCTCTGCTCGGTATCGACGGCGAGGCGATCTGGAGCCCGGTGAAGGACGTCGACCTTCGCTATGCCGTCAACACGAACTGGGATCTGTTCGAGCACACGCCGAGCAAGAAGTTCTACCTGCGTTACAACGAGTCGTGGCTCGAAGCGGACGCGGTGACCGGGCCGTGGAAGGCCGTTGGTGGCAAGCTCCCGGAGAGCTTCTCGAAGCTGCCCAACGACGAGAACTGGAAGGATGTGAAAGCCGCTCTTCCCGGAAAGAAGCTGTCGAGCAAGGCGACCCCGAAATTGTTCGTGAGTACCGACCCGGCCGAGCTGATCCTCCTCGACAACAAGATCAGCTACCTGAAGGTCGAAGGGGCGCCGACGCTGCTCTGGGTCAACAACACGGATTCGGACCTGTTCCGCATGGGCATCAGCGGCGACTTCTACTTCCTCGTTGCGGGGCGATGGTTCAAGGCGGCCAGTCTCGATGGTCCATGGACGTTCGCGACGCCATCGTTGCCCGAGGACTTCAAGCGGATTCCAGTCGAGCATCCACGATCGCGCGTGCTGGCGTCCGTGCCAGGCACGGCACAGGCGACTGAGGCTGTCCTCCTCGCGTCCATTCCGCGAACGGCGCGCGTCAATCGGAAGGAGCTGAAGGCCCCTGAGGTCATTTATCAGGGCGATCCGATGTTCAAGGCGATTGAAGGGTCGAAGGGCGTCGAGCAGGCGGTGAACACCGACAAGGACATCGTCAAGTCCGGCGACTTGTACTACATGTGTTTCCAGGGTGTGTGGTTCATGTCGCGATCGGCAACCGGTCCGTGGGAGGTTGCGGCCACTGTGCCGTCGGAGGTCTACACGATTCCTGCGAGCTCGCCCGTCCACCACGTCACCTACGTGACGGTCGAAGAAGACGACGATGACGAGTGGGTCACGTTTGCGTACGTGGCTGCCTACACGGGCGTGATGGTTGGATGGGGCTGCGCGGTGTGGGGCAGCGGCTGGTACTACCCGCCTTATTACTACGGAGGAGGGTTCTACCCAATCTACTATCCCTATCCGCACACGTACGGCATGGGCGCGTGGTACAACCCGCACACCGGCGCTTATGGACGCGGCGTGGCTGCGTACGGACCCTACGGCGGCGTCGGCATGGCCGCTTCGTACAATCCGCGCACTGGCACGTATGCGCGCGGCGCAGCGGCGTATGGTCCGTATGGCTCTCGCGCCTACGGACAGGCATACAACCCACGAACCGGCGCGTACGGTCAGACGCGTCAGGGCTCCAACATCTACGGCAACTGGGGCTCGAGCTCCGTGCGGCGCGGCGATGACTGGGCGCAGTCGGCACACGTCCAGAACTACCGTCGCGGCACGACGACGACTGGTGTTCGCAACGACGATGGTGCTGGCGCCGTCACGCGTACCGATCGGCAGGGCAACAGGTCCACGGTCGCGCGGACGGAAGGTGGCGATATCTACGCCGGACGCGATGGCAACGTCTATCGGCGGACCGACGGCGGAGGCTGGGAGCAGAACAACGGGTCGGGCGGCTGGAGCCCGGTTGACAATGACGGGCAAGCTGCCCAGCAGGCTCGCGATCGCGCGGCCCAGACACGCGATCGAACGTCGGGATCGAATGCGGGAACGAGCAACTGGTCAGGTACCACTCAGGGGCGTCAGCTCGAGGGCGATCGCGGCGCGCGCACCACGGGAAACCAGCGCACGACGGATCGCAGCGGCTGGCACAGTGGCGGTGCGACGCGTGCCGGTGGCGGCAGCTATCGCGGCGGAGGCGGTATGCGTGGGGGTGGCGGACGGCGCCGCTAGCAGGACCTATCGTCAACTCCCAACGCCCAACCTCCAATTCCCAATGCGCTGCTGATTGGGAGTTGGGAGTTGGAGTTTGGGAGTTGACCAGTCTAGGTCGCGACCGTCGGAATGGCATCCACGGTCTTCGAGCCACCCGCGGCAGGGGCGTCGAGATGCAGCGTCTGCGTCGGGAAGGCGATCGACGTTCCCGCGTTGTTCACGATTTCCATCGATTGCAGCAGCAGCCCTTCCTGGATTTCGAGAAACTGATTCCAGTCGTTGGCAAAGAAGTAGGCGTGGAGCTCGATGTCGAGCGAGAACGCGGCGAGACGCAGGAAGCGGACGCGAACCGACTCGAGATCGGCACCAGGCTGACTGGCAAGCATCTCCCGCAATTCGCTCACGATCGTCCGGATTTGTGCGGGCGTCGTTTCGTAGCGCAGGCCGATGACGTGACGGAACCAGAACTTGTCGCGATCGGAGAGTGTCTCGATGTTGACGGTCGAGATCTGACCGTTCGGTACACTCAGCATCGTGCGGTCGAGGGTGCGGATGCGCGTTGACCGCAGTCCGATCTGATCGACGGTGCCGACGACCCCGCCCAGCCTCAGCACGTCGCCCACGCGCAGCGCCTTGTCGAAGACGAGTGAGAACCCGCCGACGACGTTCTCGAGCGTCTTCTGTGCCGCGAGCGCCACGGCAATGCCGCCGATGCCAAGTCCGGCGAGCGCCGCGGTGGGATCGAAGCCAAAGAAGCGGAGCGCAACGACACCAGCCAGGCACACCACGAGCACATCGCCGACCCGGCGAGCCAGCTTGATCAGCGCCACGCTCTCACCGAAATGCCCGAGGGGCACCCGCCGCTGAACGTAGCTTTCGACGAAGCGGTTGAACATCAGGAGCAGCCACACCACTCCGCCGATCAACATCCCGCCGCGGATCACCGCCCAGAACTGTCGCTCGTTGAGCGGCAGGTCCACGTTCAAGGCGAACACCCGGATCAATCCGGCCGTGAGCAGCAGCCGTACCGACCCGTGGATGGAGTGCGGTGTGATCCCGCCTTGCCGGCCAGCGATCCGTCGCAACAGCCTGACCAAGGGACCCAGCAGCGGCCCGAGCAAACCAAGCAGCCGATAGAGCAGTGGGATCCCGATGAAGAGCATTAGCCAGTCGAAGACGCGGACGCCGAAGATGCGTGGCCCGGTGAGCGCTTGAGGAAGAACCCCGTCGAGGGTGACGAGATCGATCTCCTGGTACACCCGTGGAATGGCCTGCAGCGTCTCGCGCGAAAACAACCACACGCGAACCGGGCCTCCGGCGTCGACGTGTTCGACCACGAGCTCGAGCGGCCCGCTGGAGGTGTTGATGGTGCCGACGATGTCCTGGTCGGGCTTGAGGGGATTGACGAGTGATCCTTCGGGGCGATCGCTGAGGACGTTCACCCGCACCGGCAGCCGGCTGTTGAGGACCACGTAGAGCTGCTGGGCGAGTTCGACGGCTCGCTGTCCGCTCAGCCCCGAATTCAGATACAACGGGGCGACGTCGAACTTGTCGCCGCCGGCGGCGCTCATGAACCCGAGCACGGTTCCGCGAGGCGTGTCCCGTCCGAGAGGATCCCGTGGGCGCTCCGGTTGAGGCGGCGTGGCGGGCGGTTGATTCCCGGTCTCCGTCTGCTGCGCCCAGACGCCCGAGCTGGAGATCAGGAGTGCGACGACAAACGATGCGACCAGCCGACGATGGTTCAGGATCACTTGTCTTTCCGAAGCTTACGTCATAAGCACGCGCGCTCGACGAGCGATGCTCACGGATTGAGCGGCCGATAAGAAACGAGTTTCCACTGCCCCTCTTCGCGCGTCCAGAGCAATCCGAACAGACTGCCGCCGGCAGTCCGGAATTGGAAGACGGCGCCGAAATACTCGACGCCTGTCGGTGCAGCCGTTCCAGCGTCGCAGAGGTAGGGCCGGGCCTGCGCTTCCGTCAGCGGCGTCAGCAGGAATTCGCGGCGGAACGTGTGTTCGAGCACGACGCGCTTCGGATCGCGCGGCGTGAAGGCGATGACGACGCTCGAGAGGTTCGAGTGTTTTCCCAGCTTGCCGGCGGAGTACTCCATGATGCGTCGCAATTCGCGTCGCGAGCTTGCCGCATCGAGGACTCTTCCCTGTGCTTCCTCATCGAGCGTCAGACAGGCATAGGCTCGCGGCGACAGGAACTGAAGCGCCTGGTCGTACTGCTGGCGGACGAGCCAGTCGGTCAGGAACTCCTGCACGGCATCTTCGACGCGATCGGGCGCGGCCCCCGATGGCCGATCCGCTGGCAGCGGCGTGGAAGGGGCATCGGGTCGATCCATGTTGAGCAAGTCGGGCTGATCCGGCAATGCTTCCGCCAGCCGACCGAATGACTGCCACCAGGTGATGAGCCCGGTCCACCTCACGCCATGACGGTTCGCGTTCTCGCCGACACGGATGTCCGAGTTCGCGGACGTCAGGTGACCGTTGAACATGCTCTGCGGCGTCTTGCTCGCGCGATAGTCCACGTCGATGTCGGCGCGCAATCCATCTTCGGACATCGAAAACTGAATGTTCGGTTCCTTGCCGACCTGACGGAACGAATGCGGGTAGCCGACGTGATACACGGTGTTCTCGTGGTCGCGGAAGAACTCGCGGCTCTTGCCAAGGACGTCGCGAGTGTCGGGCTTCAGGTTGACATAGAGTCGGAACTGTTCGTCCCCGCCGCGTCCGGTGTACTGACCCGCGATGCGTTCAATCGCTTCGACGCGATCGAGCGCGGTTCCGAGCGATGCACCCTGCG
>JAICEG010000160.1 GCA_025924295.1 Vicinamibacteria bacterium | reverse complement strand
GGTAGTGCACCGCGCTGTAGAGGACGCGATCGAGCTTCAGCAGACCGGTTTCCTTGTCCAGCTCGTACTTGTTCTTGCTGCCCTTCGGGATCTCGATGACGACCGGAAATGCGCTGCCGACGATGGCGTCGTCAACGTAGCTGTCATGCCAGGGATGCATGGGGGAGTCTATACACAGAAAGTGGAAAAGTGGAAAAGTGGAAAAGTGGAAAAGTGGAAGTACGATCGATGGTGCTCAGTTCGCGTTCACCCGAAGTGGACGTTCGAACCAGGCGACATCCCAGAACGTGTCGAACTTGCGGCCGACTGCGTGGAAGACTCCAACCGGCCGAAAACCGAATCTCTCGTGGAGCGACAGCGACGCGGGATTTGGCAGGCTCACGCCCGCAACCGCAGTATGGACGTCCTCGTTCTCGAGCACAGTGAACAGCGCTGCATAGAGCGCCGTTCCACAGCCTTGCCCGAGAGCATCCGGGTGGCAATAGACGCTGGTTTCGACGGTCGTGTTGTACGCCGGCTTGGGTCGCCAGCGACTGCTGCTCGCGTATCCGAGGCAGCGGTCGTGGCGGTCGGTCGCAACCAGCAGGCGGTGCGGCCCGGACTCGCGGTGGTCATCGAACCATCCGCGCCGGTCCGCCGCTGTCAACGTCTGGAGGTCGAATGTAATGGCGGTGTTGACGATGTAGTGGTTGTAGATGCCGGTCAGTGCGTCCAGATCGTCGAGCGTTGCCGCTCGAATCGCATAGTCGCCCATGGCGAATTATACGTGTGCGCGGCAACGCTCATGACGACTCAGGCGCAACAGGTCGACGCACAACAGGCCTTCGCTGTCGCGACTGGCTTCTGCGCGCGCACGAATGCGCTCATGAAGCGTCCGTCGATCTGGGCGAGTACGGATTCATCCGACAATCCAGCCTCGTCGAGGAAGTGCCGGGCGTCGTCCGAGCGATAGATGCGCGTCGGCTCGACATCGACGCTCTCGAATCCTGCGTGCGTCAGCTTCTCGCGATAGCTGTCCTCTTCCAGAGCGCCGGCGATGCACCCGACCCACAGTTCCATGCTGCGGCGAACGGGCTCGGGCACCGAGTCACCCCTCACGACGATGTCCGACACCGCCAGACGCCCGCCGGGCTTCAGCACGCGGAAGGCTTCCGCGATCGCGCGGTCCTTGTCCGCTGACAGGTTGATCACGCAGTTCGAAATGATGACGTCAACCGAATTGTCCGGGAGCGGAATGTGCTCGATCTCTCCCTTCAGGAACTCGACGTTCGTCAGTCCTGCGTTCCGCTGGTTCTCGCGCGCGAGCGCGAGCATTTCGTCCGTCATGTCGAGGCCGTAGGCCTTTCCAGTGGGCCCGACGCGCCTTGCCGAGAGCAGCACGTCGATGCCGCCTCCTGAGCCCAGGTCGAGTACGACTTCGCCCGGCTTCATTTCCGCCAGCGCGGTGGGATTGCCGCACCCGAGAGAGGCGAGCATGGCTTCCGCGGGGATCGCCGTCGCCTGGCTCTCGTCGTAGAGGTCGGACGTGATCGTGCCGCAGCAGGACGTGCCGCATCCGCAATCCGCCTTGTGGCCGGCGCGCACCTGAAGGGCGGCCCGCCCGTACTTTTCCTGAACGATGTCCTTGATGGTGTCCATAGCGTCACTCCATAATATTCGTCTAGGCGAATATAGTGAACGCATGTTATATTTGTCAAGGCATATATATGAAGCAAACCGGCCAGAAATCACGACCTGCCATCGACCAGCTCGAGTCGGTGTTCAAGGCGCTCGCGGACAAGACGCGTCTGCGGATTCTCGCGCTGCTGGGGAACAACGAGGTGTGCGTGTGCCATATCCACGACACACTCGAATTGCCGCAGCCCACCGTGTCGCGGCACCTGGCGTATCTTCGCCGGGCCGGACTGGTGGATGTTCGCCGGGACGGCGTCTGGATGCACTACCAGGTGGCCCGCTCGCTGCCGCCCACGGCGCAGACGGTCCTGAACGCCGCGGTCGAGGCATTGACCGGTGTTCGAACGACCGAAGAGGACCGGAAGCAGTTCGAGCGGGCGTTCGGTCAGCTGTATGTCATGAGCACGCCGGCCGGTGGCGCGTGCTGTGCGCCGCGGGCCTGAGGCCAGTATGGTGATTCAAGCGGCAGAACCAGGCGACTTGCCGGCAGTCCGCCGCCTGCTCGAGGCACAACACCTTCCTCTCGATGGCGTTGACGAGCACGTCTCGACGATGGTTGTTGCGAAAGAGGGGAGTGACGTAGTCGGCGCAGCCACAGTGGAGCTGTACGCCGACGGCGCGCTCTTGCGATCGGTTGTCGTCGATCCGCTGGTGCAGGGCCAGGGGCTTGGTCATCGCTTGAGCGATGCCGCGCTGAGCGTTGCCAGAGATCGAGGTACACACACCGCGTTTCTGTTGACGACAACGGCGGAGAAGTTCTTTCCGAAGCTTGGCTTCGAGCCGATCGTGCGTGACGAGGTCCCTGCGTCGGTGCAGGCCTCGATCGAATTCCAGTCGGCGTGCCCGGCGTCAGCGGTCGTGATGCGAAAGCGGCTCTCGTAACGTGCGATGCACGCGAGCCTGAATCGCCGGATCGTGGCCGAAGCCACCGGCACGGCGATGCTGCTTGCCGCGGTGGTCGGGTCCGGCATTATGGCGGACCGATTGTCGGGTGGAAACCAGGCGATCGCACTGCTCGCCAACACGATCGCCACTGGCGCCGCGCTGGTCGCCTTGATTCTCACCTTTGGATCGATCTCAGGGGCGCACTTCAATCCCGCAGTGACGCTTGCGGACGCGTCACAGGGTGGACTGGCCTGGCGCGAGGTGCCCGGCTATGTGATCGCGCAATGCGGCGGCGCCGTGCTCGGCGTCTGGATGGCGCACGCGATGTTCGAGCAGCGGCTCTTCATGCTGTCGCTGCGCGAACGAAGCGGTCCAGCGCAGATGTTCAGTGAGTTCGTGGCGACGTTCGGACTGCTCGCCGTCATCTGGGGGTGTTCCCGCCGCGCTGCGGTGGTGCCATTCGCAGTGGGCGCCTACATCACGGCGGCGTACTGGTTCACGGCGTCTACGTCGTTTGCCAACCCTGCAGTGACATTCGCGCGCGCGCTGTCCGATACGTTCGCCGGTATTCGCCCCATTGATGTCCCGGGCTTCGTCGTTGCGCAGCTGGTCGGTGCACTGGCGGCGACGGTCCTGTTCCGGTGGCTGAGATGAAGACGGTCTTGTTTGCCTGCGTTCACAACGCCGGTCGATCGCAAATGGCCGCCGCCTGGTTCAATCAGCTGGCGGATTCCTCCAAGGCGCGGGCGATCTCGGCAGGCACCGATCCAGGCCCACGCGTGCATCCCGAAGTGATCACGGCAATGCGCGAAGTCGGCGTCGATCTGGCGGCCGCCTCCACGACCAGGCTGACCCCCGACGTCGCTCAACAGGCGCAGCTGTTGGTGACGATGGGTTGTGGAGATGCGTGTCCCTACGTCCCGGGTGCGAAACGAGACGACTGGCCTCTCGAGGATCCGAAGGGCAAGCCGATTGAGAGAGTTCGCGAGATCCGCGACGACATCCGCGATCGGGTTCAGGCGCTCATAGAACACGAAGGATGGCGGCCGTAGCCCAGGAATAGGGGCTTGGTATCGACTGACTATTGGCTCGTGTAGGAGAAGTCACTCTCCACGATGCCAACGCCGGTCGCGCGCGCCGCGAGGTGTGCCTGGGCTTGCCGGTCGAGACGGAAGGAGCCAGAGCGCAGATCGGCGAACTCCCGTGCGTCGATGGCGGCGCGCATCAGGCCATACGGCGCGTGCGTATTCGTGTCCAGTACATAATGGCCGATTTCGTGCGCGACCGCCCGGCCGAGCACCACGCCCAGCCTGTGCTGGCGTACGGCCGGCAGGTCGTCGAACCGGAGTGCCTGGGTTTCTGCAACGATGCGCTCCGCACCGGTGATCGATGCGACGGCGATCGCCGTGCTTCCCTGAAAACGCAGGAGCTCGCCGACCGTCCACTGGTGACCCTCGGTCGAGGAGGCCACGGCGCGCGGAGTCACGAGGATCCTCAGCGACGGTCCGGATTCGGGGCCCGCGCTGCCAGCGAGCCAGCGCAGTTTCACATGGCTATCGCGCCAGATGGACTCGGTTTCGGTGATGAGCGCTTTCCTGGCGACGGCCGGAAGTTCACTGGAAACGGTCAGGCGGAGGTTCAGGACGGCAGGCGCCGGAGCCGCTATCACGCCGCCGACGGCTACGGCGCGTGGTGCCGTGTGCGCGATCCCCACGATGCCTGCGAGCACGAGCCAGCCGCGGAAGCGTGGAGTCATCCGGAGTCGAATCACCATAGCATGACGTCCATGTTACATGTGTGTAAATTCCTTCGGCTCCTACCCTCCTGACCTTTAGTAAATCGGCACGCGCCGAGCGGCCTGAAGCCCGGCATCGCGGCCAAATCCAATTTACACGGCAGAAACGTTTGCGTCACATGCCGATCAACGTCGGCCCATAAAGTCAGTCCGTTCAGAGTGCTCTCACGTTCGCATCAATCACCGAGGAGCTTATGAGTCTTCGAGGCAAGGCCAAGGAAGTGCTATTCGTCTGCGCGCTCGCGCTGTGCGTCATGGCACCGGCGTGGGTCGCGGCGCAGGTGACGACCCGGGTCGTCGGGGTCGTTCGGGACGAGACCAACGCGATCGCGTTGCCAGGCGTGCCGGTCGAAGTGGTGGAAACGAAGGAAGTTGCCTACACGGACGTCGACGGCCGCTATGTCCTCCAGGTGCCGCCCGGCAAGCACACACTCAAGATCGCCCTCGAGGGATATCAGGAACGGTCCATCACCATCGATGCTGCCGGTCGCACGCTCACGGCCGATGTCGGGCTCACGATGGCGAAGTTCTCCGAGACGGTGACGGTCGTCGCCCAGTCGGTCGACCTCCAGACCTCGTCGGCCGAGGCCCAGCTCGTCGAGCGGAGGCAGGCGTCGGTGATCACCGACAACATCGGGTCGCAGGAGATGAAGAGCAACGGCGACAGCGATGCGGCTGCGGCGATGAGCCGCGTGACGGGCCTGTCGCTGGTGGACAACCAGTACGTGTTCGTTCGCGGCCTGGGCGAGCGCTACAGCAACACGACCCTCGCCGGTTCCGTACTGCCGACGACCGAGCCCGACAAGAAGGTCGTTCCTCTTGATCTGTTCCCGACGGGGCTGATCGACAGCGTGCAGGTCAGCAAGTCGTATTCACCCGATCGGTCGGCCGAGTTCGCCGGCGGCCTCGTCCAGATCGTACCGATGAAGCTCCCGAATCAACCGGTGGTCGACTTCTCGTACGGGCTGGACTTCTACTCGACTGCAACGGGGACGAGTATCCCGATGAGCCCCCTGGGCAACCGCGACGTGTGGGGTTACGACAACGGCGCGCGCGCGCTTCCCGCGAGCTTTCCGGGCGACAAGATTGTTCGGCAGGGCATCTACACGCCCGACGTGGGCTTTACCGCGAACCAGATCACGGAATACGGACGGGCCCTCGAGAACCTCTGGGTGCCGGTGAACGAGGACGGAAAGCCCGGTCAGAACTGGAGCGCAACGGTCGGCAACCGCTTCGGCAGCAAGCTCGGGATCGTCGCGAGCATCACGCACTCGTACAAGGAGCAGTTCCTCGACGAGCTCCGAGGGTTCTACCGCATCTCGGGCGCGGGAACTCTCGAGAACACCAGCCCTCTTCGC
Organism: Vicinamibacteria bacterium; assembly: GCA_025924295.1. GTDB lineage: Bacteria > Acidobacteriota > Vicinamibacteria > Vicinamibacterales > UBA2999 > Gp6-AA40. The sequence continues at coordinate 4,696 of JAICEG010000160.1, read as the reverse complement.
ATCCAGACCGGAACCCAGAAAGCGCAGCTCGGCATCGTCGGCAACGTCTCGTACCAGTTCGCTCCCAGCCAGCGCCTGAACATCGAGAACTTCTACACCCACAGCGGCCGTGACGAGGGGCGCTTCTTCCAGGGGCTGAATCTCGACAATCAGCGCGAGTACAAGAACTACCGTTTGCAGTTCATCGAAGAAGGCCTGATGGCGAATGCTGTCGGCGGCGAGCACTTCTTCCAGAACGCGTCGAACAGCCGCATCGACTGGCGCGTGAACTACGCGCGCGCCACTCGTGACGAGCCGGACCTTCGCGAGACTCTGTATGAGCGACTCATCGGACTGGTGGGAACGCCTGAGACGACCAATCCCTTTACCTACGCGGACGAGTCGCAGAGCGGCTTCCGCATGTTCAACGAACTGAAAGACGATACGGTGGATGTCGCCGCAAACTGGGCGGTCTTCAACACCGCAGGCGGGCGTCCGACGCAGTACAAGTTCGGCGTCAACTACGTCGATCGGTCTCGCGATTTCCGGTCGCGGCGCTTCCACTTCATCCCGATCACGACGCAGAAAGCCGACGCGGGAAATCTCCAGTTCGACAATCGTCTCCCGCCGGAGGAGATCTTCATTCCGAGCAACATCGGAACGGCGATGCGGTTCAACGAGGAGACCCGGCCCACCGACGCCTACGATGGTGAACAGACCACGGCGTCCGGCTACGGCATGCTCGATGTCGCGTTCGCGGCGCGCACGCGACTGATCGTCGGAGCGCGCGTCGAGAACTTCGATCAAACGGTGACGACACTGGATCCGTTTGGACTCTTCCTGACCCAGGTCCAGGCCCAGAACAAGAACACCGACGTGTTCCCCTCCGTGAACTTCGTCCAGGGCGTCGGCGAGCAGGCCAATCTACGCTTCAGCTACAGCACGACAGTCAACCGGCCTGAGTTCCGCGAGCTGGCCGAGTTCGAGTTCACCGACGTCGTCGGCAATCGCGCCGTCAAGGGCAATGCCGACTTGAAGCGTGCGCTGATCCAGAACGTCGACGCGCGCTGGGAGTTGTTCAGCGGCGGCCGCGGGATCCTCGCGGCGAGCGCGTTCTACAAGTATTTCGACCAGCCGATCGAGCGCGTCGTGATCGCTGCGGCCAACCCGATTGCCACCTTCCAGAACTCCGACAACGCCCGGAACTTCGGTCTCGAGCTCGAGGCAGGGCGCCAGTTCGGCAATCACCTTTTCTTCAACGCCAACTACACCTTCGTCGATTCGAAGATCACCCTGTCGCCGGAGCAGCTGGGCGTGCAGACGTCCTCCGAACGGCCGCTGGCGGGGCAGTCGAAGAACCTGTTCAACCTCGCCGCAGAGTACTTCGTCGCGCGGTTCTCGACGCGGCTCCTCTACAACTACTTCGGTGATCGCATCGCCGACGTCGGCGCGAACGAGGCCCCGGACATCATCGAACAGGGCCGCGGCAGGCTCGACCTGGTGTTGTCACAGCGGCTGAAGTCCCTGAACATCCGCCTGAACGTCGAGAACCTGACCAACAGCGACTACTTCTTTACGCAGACGCTGACGACCGAGGAAACGCAGCGGTTGTACAAGCTGGGCCGAACCGTGTCGCTCTCGTTCGGCTACAACGTGTTCTGAGGCCGACCATGACGAATACAAGGAGAAGAGACGGAATCATGCACCTCTCACGCATCGTACTTGCCGTGGCTGCGGCGGCGACGCTCGCACTCGTTCATGGTGTGCGTACGTCCGCCGACCAGGCGCCGCCGGTGAACGTGCCGGGCATCGACAAGCCGGTCATCGTGGTGACCGGAAATGTCAGCACGAACGAAACCTGGACCAGCGCGAACTACTACGTGCTGCGCGGTGCGGTGTTCGTGCGGTCGGGCAGCACGCTCAACATCCAAGCCGGCACGCGGGTGATCGGTGAGTCGGGCAGTGTCGGCGCTCTGATCGTCGAGCGCGGCGGCAGGCTCAACGCGATCGGAACCGCGACGGCGCCGATCGTGTTCACGAGCGACCAGCCGATCGGACAGCGTGGCCGGGGCGACTGGGGCGGCATCATCATCAATGGCCGCGCACCGATCAACTTCGGCAGCGGCGAGGCGGCCGGCGAGGGTGACACGGGTGTCTACGGAGGCACGGATCCCAATGACAACAGCGGCGTGCTGCAATACGTGCGCGTCGAATTCGCCGGTATCGAGTTCAGTCCGGACAACGAGCTGAACGGCATCGCCTTCCAAGCGGTCGGTCGCGGCACGCAGGTCGATCACGTCCAGTCGCACTTGAGCCGCGATGACGCCTTGGAGTGGTTCGGCGGCACCGTGGACGGCAAATACCTCGTGATGTCCGGCGCCGCCGACGACGGCCTCGACTGGACGTTCGGCTGGAGCGGTCGCGTGCAGTTCGCGGCCATCCTGCAACGGGGTGACGACGCCGACAACGCCATTGAGGCGGACAACAACGAGTTCAGCAACAACGTGCTGCCGCGATCGCAGCCGCAGATCTACAACGTCACGATTTGCGGCGATCCGAACGGTATTGGCTCGGAAGTGCAGCGTGGTGCCAACCTGCGCCGCGGCACCGCCTTCACGATCCGCAACTTCCTGATCACCGGGATGCGTCAGGGCTTCCAGATTGAGACGACGAATACCGCGACGACTGGTCAAGTCGACAACGGCACGTCGCAGATGGGTGCGGGAGCGTCCTGGAACAACCTGAACGCGCAGGGTGTCGTGACCCCCGCTCAGGCGATGCACTCGAGCGTGACCGCTTACATGAGCACCAACCGGTTCCCGAACATCATTCTCAACCAGCCGGCCGGCCTCAACAGTGCCGCCTGCAACGCGAGCATCGTGAACCCGAACCTGCAGCCTCCGTTGGCATCGCTCGCCGGTGGTCAACTTGCGCCGATCCTGCCGCCCAACGACGGCTTCTTCGAGCCGGTGACGTTCATTGGCGCAGTGCCGCCCGCTCCCGCGCCCAATTGGATGGACGGCTGGACCGCGTTCCCGCAGAACTGAGGCACCCGTCCGAAAGGAGATGCATCGGCGTGCGTTTCTCGTCGCGGGCTTAGCCCTAATCAGCGGTGGTGCAGCGTGCAGTCGAGTGCCGCCGCTGGCCAATCCATCAGCATCGGCAGAGGGCCTGGCCACAGCAGTCCTCGATGCCCTGTCGCGGCGCGACCGCGCGCGGCTCGACGCGCTCGCGTTGACCGAGCAGGAGTTCCGGGACCACGCCTGGCCGGATCTTCCGGCCGCCAGGCCCGAACGGAATCTGCCGTTCTCGTATGTCTGGGGAGACCTGCATCAGAAAAGCAACATCAGCCTGGCTCGAACGCTCGACGCGCACGGGGGGAAGCGCTACATGCTGCAGCGGGTGACGTTTGCCGGGACGACGATGTACACGCACTACGTGGTCCACCGCGACGCCAGGTTCGCGGTGACCGACCCGTCCGGTGGATCAGCCGAACTCCGCGTCTGCGGCTCCTTCATCGAGAAGGACGGCGGCTGGATGGTGTTCAGCTATGTCGTCGTTGTTGACTGAAGGCACGCGCACGCTGATGGGTGCGCTCTACTCAGACGCTATTCTGACTCTGGCACCATCGGCAGCGTCACGGTGACGACCGCGCCGCCGGTCGCCGCGTTCTCCGCGCGCGCTTCGCCGCCGTGCAGTTCGACCAGGTGCTTGACGATGGCCAGGCCGAGCCCGGTGCCCCCGGGCCTCGAGCGCGATTTGTCCACGCGATAGAAACGCTCGAACACGCGCCCGAGATCCTCCTGCGGGATTCCCGGTCCCGAGTCGGCGACGGTGATGGTGTGGACACCGTTGAGACGAGACGCGGCCAGCCGAACGTCGGCGCCGTCCGGCGAGTAGTTGACGGCGTTCTCCACCAGGTTGCGGACGATGTCGTGGAGCTTGGCCGGATCGCCGTCCACCTGTGCGGCCTCGACCGGGACCTCGATCGTGACCCGCTGCCCCTTGGCTTCGATCGCCGGCGCGAGATCGGCAATCACGCCGCTGAAGATCTGACGCATGTCGCAGCGCGCCATCTCCAGCGCCTCCTGACGCGCATCGAGACGCGCCAGGCGCAGCAGGTCCTTGACCAGCCGCTCCATGCGTGTCGTGTGCCGGGCGATGATCTCGAGGAACTTGTGCGTGCTGTCCTCATCCGTCGGTTCGTCGAGGAGCGCTTCCACGTACCCGCGAATGGCGGTCAGCGGAGTGCGGAGCTCGTGCGACACGTTGGCGACGAAGTCGCGCCGGATCTGATCGGCCCGTCGCAGATCGGTGATGTCGTGCAGGACGAGCACGGCGCCGCCGCCGCCGGTGCCGGAGACGGGTGCGGCCCGGGCCACGAACATCCGGTCCGGGTCGCGGGTCAGCGCCACTTCCTGGCTTCCGACCTCGTCGCCGCGCAGCGCGCGTGTCAACTGCGCCGCGATGTCAGGGTGCCGGACCACTTCGAGATACGAGCGGCTGGTGGCCGATGCGTCCACGCGCAGCATGACCTGCGCGGCGCGGTTCACCATCTGCAGACGGCCCTGGCGATCGACGACCAGGACCCCCTCGACCATCCCGGCAAGGATGGCGCCCATCCGCGCGCGGTCCCGTGACAGATCCTCGATTCGTCCACCGAGCTCCTGTACCGAGGTGTCGAGCGCCCGCGCGACGGTGCCGAGCTCGTCGGTCC
>JAICEG010000159.1 GCA_025924295.1 Vicinamibacteria bacterium | reverse complement strand
CGTGCGGGCTGCAGTAGGTGTACTCACCCTTCTGATGGCCCATCAACTCGAGCGCGCGATTGGCGACGACCTCGTTGATGTTCATGTTGGTCGACGTGCCGGCGCCTCCCTGGAACATGTCGAGCTGAAACTGATCGTGAAGCCTGCCGTCGATGATCTCGCGGCACGCGCCTTCTATGCCGCGAAGGATCGCCTCGTCGAACTGGCCGCACTCGTGGTTGGCGCGGGCGGCGGCCCACTTGACCATCGCCAGGGCCTTGATCAGATCGGGGTAGAGGCGGAGCTGCACGCCGGAGATGTGGAAGTTCTCGAGGCCGCGCGCCGTCTGCACACCGTAGTACGCGTCAGCGGGGACTGCCTTCTCGCCCAGGAGATCGTGCTCGACTCGTGTCGGTCGATCAGCCATTGCAGATGTCCTCCTCGTCGCCCGGCCCTGCCGCGGTGCGACACGCCAACTGTCCTCCGGCCAACTGGAGACGCTCCGGAATGTCGGAGGCCGGCAGCGCTACCGCAGCGCTGGGCGCGTGTCGCGATCAGAAGCGTCGGACCTCCTCCGCATAGTCGATTCCGCGGGGGCCGCCCGGCAGTGCGAATTCGATCAGCGGATGCTCGGTGGCGCGCTCGAGCAGTTCGGCGAGCGCGGAGAATCGATCCGACCGTACCTGGCGTCGCAGGTCGGTCTCGCTTTTCCAGTTCTCGACGTACTGGATCACGACCTGTGCACCCATCTCGGTCGACACGGAGCATCCCGCGCAGCCGGGCGCCACGCGTGTCTTCAACATCAGCGACTGTAAGGTGGCAGTAATCGACTGCGCCTCGCCCGGAGGCACACGCCACCTGACTGTCATGCAGACAGGAACGGATTCCATCCTCGCTTCCCTGGCATCGCGGCGAAATTGAGGATCCTCGTGTGATGAGTTGCAGGCGGCGTGCCACGGGCCGAAGGGGTGTGTCGAGACGGGGGCGTGCCCGTCCGGGCCCACCGGCTCGTGCATGGCTCCGGGACGTTGGAGGCGCTCCATTATCTCGGAGCACCGGCACCGGGCCGGCACGGCGCGGGGCGCCCGAGCCACCATCGTGCGGAGCAGCGCGCTCCGGCGTGACGCGTTTCTGAATGCCTTGGGCCTGATTCGTTAACGTGGCACGACCCGTGCTGAAGCTGCCGATACATGTCCCTGTCTGTGACGAAGCACCGGCACGAGCGGCACCGATTGGCCACGACGGCTCGCGGCCTCGTGCTGGTGGTGCTCCTCCTCGCCTCGATGACGGTGCGGTCGACCGAAGCGCAACAGAAGACCGTCGATCCACAGACTGCGGTCAACAACGCGTTCAACCAGTTCCGAACGCTCCAGGAAGGCAAGAACGCGGACTACATCCCGGCACTCGCCAAGGTGGATCGCAACCTGTTCGGCATCGCGCTCGTCACAGTGGACGGCAAGGTGTTCACCGCCGGCGACGTCAAGACCGAGGTCTCGATTCAATCGATCTCGAAGGTCTTCACCATGGCGCAGGTCATCCAGGAGCAGGGGATCGAGTCGATCGAGAAGCGCATTGGCGTCGACGCCACCGGTGCGCGCTTCAACTCGATCATCGCCATCGAGGGTGTGCGCACGGTCGTCGGGACCGGCGCGCCCGAGATGAACCCTCTGGTCAACCCCGGCGCGATCTCGGCCACCAGCATGGTGACCGGGGCGACTTCCGACGCGGTGTGGGCCAAGATCATCGGCTTCCACAATGACGCGGCCGGCCGCTCGCTGAGCGTGCTGCAGGACGTGTACAAGTCGGAGTCCGACACCAACCAGCGCAATCAGGCGATCGGCGCCCTGATGCTGGCCTACGGCTATATCAAGGACAACTGGCAACAGGCGGTTGATCTGTACACGCGGCAGTGCTCGATCGGCGTCAATGCCAGAGATCTGGCCACGATGGCCGCGATGCTGGCAGCGGGTGGAAGGAACCCGGTCACCGGCAAGCAAGTGATGGACGCCAGCAAGGTTCCCGGTGTGCTGGCCGTGATGGCGACGGCTGGCTTGTATGACGACTCGGGGAAGTGGCTCTATCACACGGGACTGCCCGCCAAGAGCGGCGTCGGCGGCGGCCTCATCGCGGTGTCACCCGGCAAATTCGGCATAGCTGTCGTGTCGCCGCCGCTCGATGACGCGGGGAACAGCGTGCGCGCGCAGCGGGCAATCGCCGCTATCTCAAACTCCCTCGGGGGCAATCCGTTCGCCCCATCGGCACGTTAGTGGAGGTCTCAATGTTGAACAGAGGCATAGTTGCAGCTGGGTTGTTACTGGTGACCGGAGTCGCTCCGGCATTTGCGCAGGGGGTGGAGGTCAGCGGCTTCGTTGGCTTCTCACTTTCCGACGGCGTCGACAGCGATCCGATTCTTGCCGGCGACGGCAACATCTACGACACGATCGAGCCGAAGGATTCGCTCATCTACGGCTTCACCGTCGGCGTCCTTGTGGGCGAGGGCGCTGAAGTGGGCTTCAGGTGGGCGACACAGCCGACCCAACTGCAGGCCACCGGCACGACCGAGCGGGAGATCGGAGATCTGAGCATCAACTCGTACCATGGCTACTTCGCCTACAACTTCGGCGAAACCGATGCCCCGATGAGACCGTTCGTGCTCTTCGGTCTCGGCGCCACGAGCTTTGGCGACATCGAGGCGACAGTGGCCGGGGTGAGTCGCAGCATCGGCGGCGAAACGCAGTTCTCGACCACGTGGGCCGGCGGCGTCAAGATCTTCCCCTCGCCGAACGTTGGCGTGCGACTCGCGATGGAGTGGACACCGACCTACATCAAGACTGACTCCGTGGGGTGGTGGTGCGACCCGTACTGGGGCTGCTACCTGGTAGGGAACGCGCAGTACTCGAATTCGTTCCAGTTCAACGGTGGCGTGACCGTACGCTTCTGACGTCGGTCGAGCACCGTGCAGTGGGGGGGCGGTGGCTGGAAGCACGCGCTTCCAGCCGCCCTGTTGATCGTCGTGGTACTCGACACACCGATCCACGCGCAACGCACTGACATCGTCACCCTCAACAACGGCGATCGCATCACTGGTGAAGTGTCGAGTCTCGACCGCGGTCGGCTCGAGTACAAGACCGACGACCAGGGAACGCTCTACATCGAGTGGGACAAGGTCGCGACGGTCACGGCGGCAGGGCAGTTCGAGGTTGGCACCAGCGACGGCCGCCGCTTTGTCGGCAGCCTTCGTACCGACCCGAACCGGACGCTCGTCGTCGTCGAGGCCGTCGGAGTCGTCTCGCTACAGATGGCGGAAGTGACCGTCATCGCGCAAATCGGCCGCAGCTTCTGGACCAAGCTGGACGGCTCGATCGACGCCGGCTTCAGCTACACGCGCTCCAGCGACATCGCCCAGCTCAATCTGAACTCGAGCACGGTCTACCGGAGGCCCTCGTTCGAGGGACGCTTGACGGCATCCGCGACTGCGACTCAGACCACCGACGACGAGGAGCGCGACGATCGCGGCACGGTTCAGCTGTCGTATCTCCGTTATCGCGGAGCGCGGTGGTTTGTTGGCGGCGCAGTCGGGGTCGAGACCAACGAGAGCCTGGGCATCGAGCTGCGCTCGCAGGTCAGCCTGGCCGTCGGGCAACGGTTGATTAACAGCAACCGGGCGCAGTTGTCGCTCGGTGGCGGGCTGTCGTTCAATAACGAGCAGGGGATCGACGGCGATGCGACAGAGAACCTCGAAGCCGTCATGACGTTCCGAACGTCGTACTACGCGTATGACTATCCTCGGACCAATCTCGATGTTGGCTTACAGTATTTCCCGAGCCTGAGTAATTTTGGTCGGCAGCGCATACAGTTCGACACCAGTGTCAGGCGGGAGTTATGGAAGGATGTCTTCCTTGCCGTCAACGTGTTCGACAGCTTCGACAGTGACCCGCCGAGCGCTGACGCGGACATGAACGACGTTGGCGTTGTCCTGTCCTTCGGCGTGACCTATTAGCGTCATCATGAACTGATCCTCGAGGAGGAAATCCCAATGGCGGCTAATACCCCGATCAACGCAGCACGGCAGGCGGTCGCCTGGGTCACTGTTGCCAGCCTGCTGCTCCCGACGGCTCCAGTTGTCGAGGGCCGGCAGACCGCAACCGCAAAGCCAGCACAGACGACCGCAAAACCCGCGCAGCCCCCGATAGCGAAACCGCCGGCGGCACCAGCGCCACGGCCGGTGGCCACGAGCGATGCGGATGTCGATGGTGGCTGGCCACGCGCATACACGACAGCATCCGGGGCACACCTCCTCCTGTATCAGCCGCAGATCGCGACCTGGGAGGGACGGAGGGACATGCTCGCGTACGCGGCTGTGTCGTACGAGGCCAACGGCGCGAAGCAGCCGACGCTGGGTACGGTCACGATCGAGGCGGATACGAACGTGGCCCTCGACTCACGTCTGGTGAAGTTCACCAGGCTGCGGGTGACCCAGTCGAACTTTCCATCCCTCAGCCGCGACCAGACACGCGACCTCGTGGACACGCTGGTGATGGGCATCCCCGAAGAGGAGCGGCTGATCGCGCTCGATCGGGTGCTCGAGAACATCGAGCGGAGTCAAATCAGCCCGAAGAACGTCGACGGAGTGAAAGCCGATCCGCCGGTCATCTTCTACAGCACGCAGCCGTCGATCGTGGTCGCGCTCGACGGTGAGCCGATCTGGAGTCCGATTCCTCAGAACGATTTGAAGTATGCGGTGAACACGAACTGGGATCTCTTCGAGCACGCGCCTTCGAAGAGCTACTTCCTCCGGACCGAACGTGTGTGGCTGAAGGCGCCCAGTATCCACGGCCCGTGGGAGCCCGCCGGGACGCTTCCGGCCAGCTTCTCGAAGCTGCCGAACGATCAGAACTGGAGAGAGGTCAGGGCCGCGGTCCCCGGCGCGAGCGCGAACGCGAGATCGATCCCGCAGGTCTTCGTCGTCACGGTGCCGGCCGAGTTGATCGCGGTGGAAGGTCAGCCGATCTTCACGTCGGTCCCCGGCGCCAGCCCGCTGCAGTGGCTGCAAAACACCGAGGCCGACGTCTTCCGCTTCGGTAGCACGGGCGAGGTGTACTACCTGGTCGCGGGCCGGTGGTTTTCCGCTCCGAGCCTGAGTGGCCCGTGGACGTTCGCCACGCCGAGTCTTCCCGACGCCTTTACGATGATCCCGTTGGAGCATCCGCGCTCGCGAGTGCTCGCGTCCGTGCCGGGTACGCAGCAGGCCGCAGAGGCGGTGCTGCTGTCGCAGGTGCCGCAGACCGCTCGCGTCAACAGGAAGAGCATCCAGGCCCCGGAGGTGACATACCAGGGCGACCCGATGTTCGAGGCGATTCCGACGACAACCGTGTCGCGCGCCGTCAACACCGACAAGGACGTCATCAAGGTAGGCGATCTCTACTACATGTGTTTTCAGGGCGTCTGGTTCATGTCTCGCAGTGCGACCGGGCCCTGGGAAGCCGCGACGTCGGTTCCGGAAGCGATCTATCAGATTCCCGCCAGCTCGCCGGCGCACAACGTGACCTACGTCACGATCGTGGAAGACGATGATGACGACGAATGGGTGACGTATGCGACGGTCGCCGGCTATACCGGCATGATGGTCGCGTGGGGCTGCGTCGTCTGGGGCAGTGGATGGTACTACCCGCCGTACGTGTGGTACGGTGGCTTCTATCCTGTGTATTACCCCTTCTACCCGACCTATGGCTTCTCGGCCTGGTACAACCCCTGGACCGGAGCGTACGGTCGGGGCGCCGCAGTCTACGGGCCGTATGGCGGGATGGGCGCGAGCGCACGGTACAACCCCAGGACGGGAACGTATTCGCGCAGTGCCGTCGCGTGGGGACCGTATGGCGCGCGCGGCGTTGGTGAGGCGTACAACCCGCGCACCGGAACGTACGCGCGCACGTCGCAAGGCAGCGGCGTCTACGGCAGCTGGGGCTCGACCTCGGTTCAGCGCGGCGATCAGTGGGCGCAGACCGCGCGGGTCACCAATCGAGTCACCGGCAACACGACCCGCGTGACCCAGGGAAGCGGCGGTGGCACTGCCGTCACGAGGAGAGGCCCGCAAGGAAACTCCGGGGCCGTCCGAACTGGCAGTGGCGATGTGTACGCGGGCCGCGACGGCAACGTCTATCGACGCGAAGATGGCGGCGGCTGGTCCAAGTACGAAAACGGATCGTGGAACCCGGCGGAGCGGCCAAGTGGGTCAGCTGCCGATCGAGCTGCCGATCGAGCCGGCACCGCGGATCGAGGGGCGGCTACGCGGCCGGCAGACACGGTGGGCCAGTTGGGCCGGGACTCGACGGCGCGCTCGAACGGCACGACGCGGACGCGCGATTACGGCAGCGTCCGCGGATCCGGCGATAGCAGCCGAAGCGGAAGCGGGGGCACTTATCGTCCGAGCGGAGGCGGGACGAGAGGCGGAGGCTTCCGGGGCGGTGGGCGCCGTCGATAATGATGACCATGGGGACGTTCCGAGCGAGCCACGGTTTCTTCAACACGCGCATCGTTGTGGCAAGTCGCAGGTGTGCCTTGCTCATGTTCGTGTTGGCGATGCCGCTGCGAACAGCCGCCGCCCAGGAGCCGCCCCAGCCTGAAACTCGCGCCGCGCAGATCGAGCAGCAGCAGGCCGCGAAAGTTCTGCGTCCGTATCAGCCAGGCAAGGTCGAGCAGTGGCTGGACTGGGCCGAATCGACGCTGACGACCGGGAGTGGCTTTCACCCGTTTTTCATCAGCGCGTACTCCGGCGGAGGGTTTACGCTCGGCGCCGGCTATCTCAAGTACGTCAGCCCCTATAACACCTTCGACATCCGCGGCAGCCTCACGTTCAGCGGATACAAGCGCATCGAGGCGGAGTTCATCGCTCCCGAACTCTTCGGACATCCGCTGAGCCTGTCGGTCCTCGGAGGGTGGCGCGATGCGACCGAGGTCGGCTTCTACGGTATCGGCACCAACACTCCGCAGGAGAATCGCGTCAACTACAGCTTCGAGCAGCCGTATGCCTCCACGCAGTTGGCCCTTCGACCCGGGCGCCGGCATTGGCTCCTGGCGGGCGGCGTCGAGGTGTCGCAGTGGAACTCAGGGCCATCGGATGACAACGTGCATCCTTCGATAGAGATGGTCTACACCCCTGACACGCTGCCGGGCCTCGGAGCACAACCGGTGTACGTTCACACGCAGGGAACCATCGGTGTCGACACTCGGCTGGCCCCGGACTACGCGCGTCGCGGTGGGTTCTACGGCGTGACCTTCCACGACTACACCGATCCCGACTCGCAGTTCGGGTTCGGCCGCATCGAGTACGAGGCCATCCAGCACATTCCCGTGCTGCGCGAGGCATGGGTCGTCTCACTGCGCGGCCGTGTCGAGACGACCTCGCTCAAGGACGACCAGGAGATCCCGTACTTCATGCTGCCATCTCTGGGCAGCGGCTCGACGCTGCGAGCGTTCTCCAGTTGGCGATTCCGCGATCGCAACAGCCTGCTGCTCCAGGCAGAGTGGCGCGTGATGGTGAATCGCATGCTCGATCTCGCTTTGTTCTACGACACCGGTAAAGTGACCGCCGAGGCAAGCGATTTGTCGCTCAGCGGGCTGAGAGACAACTTCGGCGTCGGCGTTCGATTTCACGGACCGAGGACGACGCCACTTCGCATTGAAGTCGCGCACGGCGACGAGGGATTCAACATTGTCTTTGGTGCATCGTCCGCGTTCTGAGGTTGCCAGTTGATGTCACGAATCACGACGCGCCCACGGTTGTTCGTCGGACTCACGCTCCTGGCGGCGATGGCCATGCCCCCCGTGTTCACCGCCGGGCAGAAGTTCTATCCGGACGATCCGATCCAGCGGGAGCCCGAGAGCCGCGACGCCTCTGCCGCCCAGCCCTGGGACATCGGGCTCATGTACGAGATCTCGATGAACCTGTTCGCGACGCCGTATCACAAGCCGGCGAACATACGGGCGCTGAACGTCAACACGATCGACGAAGTGCCGGACTCGAGCTGGTTCACCAACCGGATTGGCCGCCTGAAGATGACGCCGGAAGACATCGCCCGCGGTCCCAACGTCGGTCGCCCTCCCAATCCGGCGAAATGGGTGATCGTCCGCGACAAGGAGAGCGGCGCCAAGCCTGGCTTCACCGGCCGCGATGCCAACGGTGAAACGTGGTTCGTGCAGTTCGACGACCGCGGCAGGCTCGAGGCCTCGACCGCCGCGGTCGAGATTGCGACCAAGATCTTCTGGGCGCTGGGCTACAACCAGGTCGAGACTTTTCTCTCGACGTTCGATCGCGAGCGCGTCGACTTCGATCCGTCCGCACGGGTCAGGCGTCCCTCCGGTGTGCGAACGCCTTTCGACAGGAAGGACCTCGACCGGTTGCTCGATCTCGCGGCGCCTAAATCCGATGGGACGTATCGTGTCGTTGCCGGCCGCCGGCTCTCCGGCACGATCCTCGGCGGATTCCGCTACTCCGGCACGCGTCCGGATGATCCGAACGACGTCGTACCGCACGAGCATCGGCGGGAGTTGCGAGCGCTTCGCGTGTTTGGCGCGTGGACGAACCTGACCGACTGGAAAGCCGGCAATACGCTCGATGCGCTCGTCGAGGAGAACGGTCGATCGATCGTCAAGCACTACCTGCAGGACGTGGGCTCGACGTTCGGGACTGCCAACGGCGTCCACGACTGGGACGTGGGTTGGGAGCACTTCTACGAGGGCTCGACGACGAAGCGGCGATTCTTCTCGCTCGGGTTCGCGTTGAGCCCCTGGCAGACCGTGCCATACACGGAGTATCCATCCATCGGCCGCTTCGAGGGGGACCACTTCGATCCGCGCGCGTGGAAGCCGCAGACGCCGACGATCGCCTACGTGGAGATGCGCGACGACGACGCGTTCTGGGCAGCGCAGCGGGTGATGGCCTTCAGCGACGAATTGATCCGCGCGGCGGTGCAGACCGGCGAGTACAGCGACCGCACCGCTGAAGAGCACCTCGTTGCCGTGCTGATCAAACGGCGTGACGCCATCGGGCGCGCCTACCTTCCTGCGATCAACCCGATTGTCGAGCCGCGACTCGACGCCAGCGGCATGCTCACATTCGACAACGCGGCCGTGAGTGCCGGGTTTGCCAAGGCTCCGGCCAGATACCTCGCCGTATGGTCGCGCTTCGACAATGTGACCGGCAACAAGCAGCGGATTGCCGAGACTCAGAGCACGACGACATCGATGTCTGCACCGCCCGATCTTCCGGGCGCCGACGGCAGCTTCATCGCCGTCGACATTTCCGCTGAAAGTGCCGATCACCCGACCTGGCGCGAGCCGATTCACGTCTACTTCAAACGAACCTCTGGTGGATGGACGCTCGTCGGACTAGAGCGACTGCCCGAACAACTCAACAGCACCGAGAAGTCGGGCCGCTGATCCGGTTTGCATCTCTTTTACGCGATCTACAGCCTGCCGTTGCCCCCGGATCAGATCGTCTGACTGCGGCGTGCCTGCGCTCCGCGGCCGCCGCAGTTCTCTGATCGGATTCGCACAGAGGGGGAATCGATGGAAGAAACTCTGCAAAGGGATCGACGCAAGTTCCTGCGTCAGGCGGCGGTAGGTACCCTCGCGTTGTGGGTCACGTCGCTGCAGGATTTTGCCGTTCGCAAGGCGTTCGGTGCGCCGCACGTCGGGGGCAGTCCTTACCGGCCAATCAGCCCGACACTCGATCAAACGACCGGCCTGCCTCTGTTGCAGCTCCCACGGGTTTCCGTTACCTGTCCTATGGGATGACCGGCGACGTCATGGACGATGGCGTCACGACTCCGAGCCTCCACGACGGCATGGCGGTCGTCAAGGAAATTGGTTTCGGCGGACGCCTGAGCGGCCCTTTCAAGAAGTCCCTCGGTGGGTTCCATCAGCGGCACCTCGCGTGGTGGGATGACTGGGTCGAGCGCAGGCACGGCCGCCGGCACCGGCCGTCGCGACTCATACTCGTTCGCAATCACGAGCAGGCAGGTGGCCTTCCTTACCTGAACAACCCGAGCATCACCTACCGGAACACGGGCGCCGGCGGAACGACGAACCTGGTGTTCGACACCGAGAACGGCGAGTTCGAGAAGTCATGGTCCAGCCTGGCGGGCACAGTGCGCAACTGCGCCGGCGGGTTGACGCCGTGGGAGACGTGGGTCACGTGCGAGGAGACCACCGACGGCGAACACGGTTGGTGCTTCGATGTCGGCGCCTTCCGCGGCGACCCGACGCCGGCGACCGACATGGGCAAGTTTTCACACGAGGCGCTCATGGTCGATCCACGTACGGACTGGGTCTACGAGACCGAGGACGAGGACGACTGCGGACTGTACTTGTTCAAGCCGCGGAGGCCGGGTGATCTCACGGCAGGTGGGCGCCTCTACATGCTCAAGGTCAGGGGCGAGTGG
>JAICEG010000158.1 GCA_025924295.1 Vicinamibacteria bacterium | reverse complement strand
TCGCTGTCCATTGCGGCAAGCGTCGATGCCGCGCTCGAGACGTCCGCGTCGACCATCACCTCGAGCCACAGGCCGAAGCGACTGGCGTCGAACTGCTCGTCACGACCGGGCGCAATCGGCCGCCAGAGATCGAGGTCGAAGACACGCGCCAGCTGGCCCGGTGTGGTCAATGCCACCAACTGGCCGCAGTCCTCGAGTCCGCACTGCTGAATGACGCGATGGAGGACCTCGGGTTGTAAGCGGGGGACAACGTGCGCCAGGTGCGGCGTGTCGAGAAGGCGATCGATCAGCCGGCTCGAGCTTTGGCGCCGGCTGAGAGCGGTGCTCACGCGCTGTCTACTGTCGTACTGGCCGCGTGAGGTGCGAGAGCGTCTACGCCGATGATGATGCTGAGTGCGGAGAACGCGTTTCGACATGGACCGGCGATGATACCGGCCTTGCGATGCAACAAACAGTCTTGTAGCGTCGGGGTGCTTGCCTCATACTATTAATGGCAAGACATCCTTTCCCTTCTGTTTCCCTCCCGCTCGTTTCAGCTCGGCAAAATTACGGAGGCGATCTCGATGCCTGTCGCCGATGCCTTCGTCAAACATCCAGCGATCGCGTTCGCTCTCACCGCCTGTCAGATTGTCATCGTGAGCTGCGCGTCTACGCAGCGGACCACGACAACCACCTCGCAGGGCAATGCTCTCGCCGGTACGTCGTGGCAGCTGGTGCGATTCGAGGGAGGCGATGACACTGTGCTGACCCCGGACGACCGCTCGAAGTACACGATTGAATTCGATGCAAAGGGAGGCGTCGCGGCGCGCATCGACTGCAATCGTGGCCGCGGCACCTGGACGTCGGCGGGCCCCAGTCAGGTGCAGTTCGGTCCGATGGCCGTGACGCGAGCACTCTGTCCACCCGGGTCGCTTCACGATCAGATCGTCAAGCAGTGGACCAACATCCGCAGCTACACGATGAAGGATGGCCGTCTGTTCCTGGCGCTGATGGCCGATGGCGGCATCTACGAATTCGAACCACTGAAAGCACAGAACTAACACCGCCGCTGACGACTGAACCGATCACGGCGCACTGCCGATGATCAGGTGGGAGTCGCCGAACTCGTGCCACAGATACCCCTCCTGTTGCGCCTCACGGTAGGCACACTCGAGGTGCGAGGACGATCGGCCGCCACCGGCGGCGACGATCACCTCTTCGATCATGGCGAGATGCGTGGCATGCGGCTCATGGAAGCCGGTGATCACACCATTCACCGCGCGAAGCGGCCGCTGCGGACCTATCACGACGCTGGTCCAGCCCTCCCCGGCCGACGTCGTTCCTCGCCGATCTGTCACGGTTTCGAGCGCGCGTACGACCGTGGTGCCGACGGCGACGACACGATGGCCCGCGCGCCTCGCGGCGTTGACACGCTCGGCGGTCTCGGGCGGCACGCGATAGAACTCCTCGTAGGGCGCCTCGTGATCCTCCAGGCTCGCGACACCGGTATGCAGCAGCAATGGTGCGATCTGAATCCCGGCCGCCACGAGCCGCGTGACGAGCTCCGGCGTGAAGGGCCGCGCCGCAGATGGCATCTCAGCGCTCCCCTGTTCCGTCGCAAACACCGTCTGATACATCGACTCCGGCCACGAAGCGGCAACGTAGCTATAACGAATCGGGCTGCCGAACCGTTCGAGGTATGGCAGCACGGGTTCGCTCAGCTCCAGCGCGGCAATCCACAGCCGCGACTGCGCGCGCAGGCTGCCAGCGAATGGATACGGCGCGAGCAGCGTGATGCCGCCGCCGCCTTCGAGCTCGAGGGTGCTTCCCGCACGCGCGTCGCGATAGGGAAGCGAGGCAACCGGACCCGGGCGCCGCACCTCGATCACCCAGAAGTTCCCTGGCAGACGCGTCGAGAGATGCACCTGGAATCGCTCGCCGTGTCTTGCCCGCGCCTCCAGTGCCGCCTTCAACGTGCCGCTGGTGTTGACGACCAGGAGATCGCCAGGCGACAACCACCGCGGCAGATCGCCGAACCGCGAATGGGCGATCGCGTCGGTGTCGATGCGCGACACCAGCAGTCGCACACCGTCTCGCGTCAGCCCTCGCGCCTCGGGCGGTTCGGACGCCTCGAGATGTGGCGGCAGCGTCAACGCATCGATCACACTCGTTGAAGCCATCGGGCATCCTCGTGCTGGGCACCGAAGCGTTCACCCCGCACCGCGTTCGGATCCTGATCGAACAGCCAGTTCCAGAACGGCACCGTGATTTCCGGCAACGGCCGATCGGAAATGTCCTGACCGGGCAAAGACTCCTGATGCATGCGCGTTCGCATGTCTCCGGGATCGACGAGCACGGCCGACACTCCCTGCTCGCGCAGCTCCGCGGCCAGCGTGCGCGTCAGCAGCTCCAGGGCCGCCTTGG
This sequence comes from Vicinamibacteria bacterium, assembly GCA_025924295.1. Taxonomy (GTDB): domain Bacteria; phylum Acidobacteriota; class Vicinamibacteria; order Vicinamibacterales; family UBA2999; genus Gp6-AA40. The sequence continues at coordinate 8,049 of JAICEG010000158.1, read as the reverse complement.
TCGCGCCATACGGTCCCCATCCCGGATACGCCGCGTCCGCCGCGTCGCTCGTGATGTTCACGATCAGTCCCTGGCGTTCGACGAGCAGCGGCAGAGCCAGTTGCGTGAGAACCAGCGGCGCTCCAACGTTGACCGGGAACAATCGGCCGAAACTCGGCACATCGAACGTCTGCAGCGGTCCCACGGGGCCGAGCTGAGCCGCGTTGTTGACGAGCACGTTCAGTCCGCCGAGTTGCCGCGCGGCGTCGATCATCGCCACGCGCACTTGAGCGTCGGTGATGTCGCCTGGGATCGGGCGAACGGCGGGGGCGTCGGCCGATAGTTCAACGGCAGCGCTGTCCAGCGCGCCGCGCTCGCGGCCGCCAATCACGAGGCTATATCCGCGCCTCGCCAGGACGCGGGCGATCACCAGCCCGAGCCCGCGGCTGGCGCCTGTCACGAGTGCGATTCGAGTCGATTCAGTCATCTGTGTTCCTCGCTCTGCCAACGGGGGTATGACCCAAGCATCGAACTTCAAGTGCACTTGAAGTCAAGGGCGAAGTGGCGCAGACTGGGCTGGTGGGACCCGCGATGACGATCGGTGAGGTGGCCGCACGCAGCGGCGTGGCCACGTCTGCGCTGCGTTTTTATGAAGAACAGGGGCTGATCGCCTCCGAACGAACCGACTCCGGCCATCGCCGGTACCCTCGCACCGTGCTCCGTCTCGTCGCGTTCATCGTGTTCGCGCAGAAGGTCGGCTTGTCACTGGAGGAAATCCGCTCGCAGCTGGCGAAGCTGCCGCGTAATCGCGCGCCGGAACGCGCCGACTGGGCCAGGCTCTCCGGGAGCTGGACGAAACGCATCGAGGAGCGGATCGCCGAGCTCGAGCGGATGAAGTCGACGCTCAGCGAGTGCATCGGCTGCGGGTGCCTGTCGCTCGACCGCTGCCAACTGGCGAATCCCGCCGATCGCGCGGCACGCCGCGGCGCCGGCCCGCGCTACTGGATTCAGTCCAACCGGTAATTCACCTTCAGTTCGTGCGCACGACCATCGTCGGCACGATGACGGGTGTGAGCGAGCGCTCTATTCGGTACCGGACCCTGACGCGACTCGACGGGCAACAGAGCGGATCGGTCTCCTTGTAGCGGGAGAAGTCGGCGTCGATACCGTCCGAGACCAGTTCCACCATCCCGGAAGAACCATCGAGCCGCGACGTCATCACCGTGGGCGATAGGGTACCGGCGAACTTCCCCGCGACGAAGACGAACAGGTTGTAGGTCACGGGCCGGCACATGCCGTCGGCGGCCGCCATCCCGCCGACGATCTCGACGCCGTTCTCAAGGAGTTGCTTCCCACCTGGAAGAAACGGAATCCATCCCGCTGCCGCGACGGCTCGCTCGCCGGCGGTCGATCGAGGCGGCGTCAGTCGACAGCGATCGACGATCGTGTTCTTCGGCTCTTCCGCGGGCGGAGCTGTGTGGAGATCCTCGCCAGCCATATTCCAGTTCGCGAGCTGACGATCCAGCCAGCTGCCGGACAAATCTGCGGGAGGAGTTGTCGACGTGCGGCCGCTCCCATCGCACGTACCGCGGTAGAACGCGTCGGCATCGCACGCCGTGCCGCCCGGAAGCGTGCACGTCGCGATCTCGCCACCTGTCTCGCTCTTCATGACGACATAGGCGCCACCCGTAATGGCGCAATATCTCGCCGCTGGCGTCACGTAGCCCGTTACGCGGACGCCGCCCGCCGGACACCGGCCCCGCAGCAACGCCCACTCTTCGCATTGACGGTTGTCTTCGAACTGACACACGCCGATTGCGGCGCCATCCGGCCGCTTCTCGGCAACGTGTTTACCACCTTGCTGAACGCAGTGTTCGGAAGCAGGGTTGGCAAGCTGAGGCGGTGGCGCTTCCGAAGAGCAGGCAGCGGCTCCGACCGCAAGGATGATCCACACCAGTCGAGCAGAACTCATCACTCCCCCCTCGCAGGGAAACAGCACGAGAGCCTGAGCCTCGCCATCTTAACGCGTTGACATCTCGAAGAGGTTTGAACAGACTCCTTGCAGCGCGCATTGGGGCGCCTCCTGTCCGCGGCAAGGGAGTCTCTCCCACCCACCTGGTTCGAAGCGTTCACCTCGAACCTTCTTCCGGCCTGACTTAAGCGGACGCCAGGCATAGAACGGAAGGAGGCGTCCGTGACTACCCTCGACAATCTGCGAAAGACAGCGAAGCGCTGGCTGAAAGCGCTCCGTGACGGCGACGTCGCCGCGATCGATCGGCTCCGTCGCGCGTATCCAGGAGCGCCCGCCACTCCGACGTTGCGTGACGTGCAGTACGCACTCGCCCGCGAACGCGGCTTCCAGGACTGGAAGGCACTGAAGGCGAAGGCCGGCGCGCCTCGAGAGGAGGCCGGTCTTCCCGCACTCCTCGCAGCTGCCGACCGCGGCGATGCGGCTGCGGTTGCCGCGATCCTCGACAAAGAACCTGCCATCGTCAGTCAGCGCGGGACCTTGCCTGGCCACACCGGCATGCGAACCGCCTTGCACTTCGGCGTGCACCACGAGCCAGTCGTGCGAGAGCTCCTCGCTCGCGGCGCCGATCCGAACGTGCGCGATGATGGCGACAACGCGTTTCCGATTCATTTCGCCGCCGAGCGCGGCGATCTCGCGGTGGTCACGCTCCTGGTCGAGCACGGCGCCGATCCAGTCGGTGCCGCAACGACGCACTTGCTCGACGCGATCGGTTGGGCCGTCTGCTTCGACTACGCAACCCATACCGACGTCGCGCGCTACCTGCTGGCGCATGGCGCGCGGCACACGCTGCTCTCGGCGGTTGCGATGGGAGACGTGGACGCCATCCGCGAGCTTGCACGGGCAGGGGTCGATCTCAACCCGCGAATGGATCGGACAAATCACCGCCGGACGGCGCTTCACCTGGCCGTCATCAAGAAGCAGCCAGAGGCTCTCGCTGCGCTTCTGGATCTCGGCGCGGACCCCAACATCGAGGACGCCGCGGGTCTCACGCCGCTCGATCAGGCAGCGCTCAAGGGCGAGCAGGAAATGGCGGCGCGACTGATCGACGCAGGCGCCGAGATCCGGCTGGCAGCCGCGATCCTCCTCGATCGCCCACGGGATCTCGATCGGCTCATTCACACGGATCCCGACCTGTTGTCGAACAACCGCCTGTGGGCCCGCTTGCTGGTCAGGGCAAGCAGCCAGGCGTCAAGCGAGGCGGTCGAGGCACTGCTTCGGACGGCCAAGCGCCATCGCGCTGGTCTCACCATCGTCAACATGGAAGATGACCAGGAGACAGCGGTCGACCAGGCGCCCGGATATACGCCCCTTCACGCCGCCGCTGGCAGCGGCAACACAGCGGCCGCGGAGGTGCTGCTGCGGCACGGGGCCAATCCACGGGTGCGCGACGGTAAGTACTACGGGACACCGGCAGGATGGGCGCGCTTCTTCAATCACGCTGCGACACGCGATCTGATCCTGCAAGCGGACGTCGACCTCTTCGACGCCATCGACGCCGACCGCGGCGACATCGTCGTCCGGATCCTGGCGGGCGATCCCGATGCGATCGATCGTCCCTTCAAGGCGTACGCCACGTGTCCGACACGTGACGGCCAATGGTGGCCGACACCTGACTGCACCCCACTGCAGTGGGCAGAGTCGCAAGGCAAGGAGAGCGCGCGGCGCGTGCTGGTCGAACACGGTGCGGCAACGCGATCGGCCGCGGATGTCGAACATGCCGAGCGCGTCGTGACCTTCCTGCGATCGGCGTGCTGGGACCACCATGTCCATGGCATGCGCGATCACCGCATGCACGATCGCACCGCGCAACGCCTGCTGGCAAACCATCCGGAGATCGCCCGGGCCAACATTCACACGGCGGTCGTCTGCGGAGATCTGGAGGAGGTTGAGCGGATCCTCGCCGCGAGGCCCGCGGCCGCACTCGAACGCGGTGGCGCCCGGGATTGGACGCCGCTCCTGACGCTCTGCTACACGCGATTCACGCACGAAGCGACACACCAGAATGCGATCGCGATCGCGCGGCTGCTGCTCGACCACGGCGCAAACGCCAACGACTTCTACATGGCGATGGACTCGGCATACACAGCGCTCGTCGGCGCCGTCGGTGAAGGGGAACAGGGAGCGCCCCGCCAGCCCTATGGCAAGGAGTTGTTCGAGCTGTTGCTGGAACACGGGGCCGAGCCATTCGACATCCAGGTTCTCTACAACACCCACTTCAGTGGCGACATGCTGTGGTGGCTCGAGCTGGCTTACAAACACACGATCAACACCCCGCGCGGCACCGCCTGGGCCGACCCCGACTGGACGATGTTCGACATGGGTGGATACGGATCGGGCGCACGCTTCTTCCTCGAGTTCGCCCTCAGGAAACGAAACCTGACGCTCGCAGAATGGGTTCTCGCGCACGGCGCCAATCCCAATGCAGCACCAGCCCGCGACACACGCTTTCCAGGAACGACGCTCCACCAGGAAGCACTGCGCCAGGGATTCACCGAGATGGCCGACCTGCTCGTGCGCTACGGCGCGTCGGTCAGTGCGGCGAACCTCACGGACCGCGAGAGGCTCACGCCGGCGAGCTTGCGAATGAATCGCGATGAAGTCCAGACGCTGTTCGACAGGAATCCTGACCTCAAACGGCTTCCCGATCCGATGTTTGCCGCCGCCGAGCGCGATCGCGCCGACGTCGTCGCATTGCTGCTCGATCTCGGCATGTCGGCCGACGTCCACGATGCCAACAACGAACGCCCCCTGCATCGCGCGGCCGTGAACAACTCACTTGCAGTGGCGAAGCTTCTGCTCGAGCGCGGAGCCGAAATCGATCCACGGGAGCGGCGATATCACTCCACGCCAATCGGCTGGGCGTCATACGGCGATCACGCCACCATGGTGACGTTCCTGGGGCGGTTCAGCCGGGACTTTCGGGCGCTCTGCTTCACGGGCTGCGTCGAACGAGTCCGCGAGCTGCTCGCGGAAGACCCGAGTCTTGCCCGGCAGGTCGACGACAAGGGCATCACGCCGCTCTGGTGGCTGCCAGACGACGAGACCGTGGCGAGCGAGGTGATTGACGCATTGATGAAAGCGGGAGCCGATCCCTCGGTCAGGAGCAAAGACGGCGGAACCGCTGCCGAATCGGCTCGTCAACGAGGACTCACAGCTGCAGCGGCGCAGCTGGACGCCCGCCGGGTCTGAAGAAAAGACCCGGCCTACGGTTCGTGCCTGCGGTTCCTGCGGGTCAGAAGATCCGCAGTGCTTGCGCCGCCGGTCGGCTTGTGACATTGTGTCGGTGACCGACACAATCATGAGCCGACCCGCCGATCTCGTGCAGGGCACGCTCGACGCGCTCATTCTCCAGACCATCTCCCTGGAGCCGATGCACGGCCTCGCCGTCGCGCAGCGACTTCGCGCGAAATCAGCCGATGTGCTTCACGTCAGCCGAGGATCGCTCTATCCAGCGCTGCACAAGTTGGAGCACCAGGGGCTCCTTCGCGCGGAGTGGCGGCTGTCCGAAAGCGGCAAGCGCGCCAAGTACTACTCGCTGACGCGGGCAGGTGCTCGGCACCTGGCCAGGGAGCAGAAGGACTGGGAGCGGCTGTCGTCGGCCATCTCGATGATTCTCAAGCCTACGTGAGGACCTGACATGAGCCGCTGGCACAGTCGGTGGTCGCGCCTGCGGGATCTGCTGCGAGGCTCACGCGTGGATCGCGACATCGATGACGAGCTGCGCTTCCACGTCGAAGAGGAGATCGAGGCGGGTGTTCGCCGGGGCCTGACGCTGGAGCAGGCGCGAAAGGAAGCCCATGCCAGTCTCGGGGGCACGCCGCTGCTCGTGCGCGAACAGATCCGTGACACTCGCGAGGCGTCGGTGATGGACGACTTCCGTCGCGATGTCCGCCAGGGGATGCGGCTGCTGCGACGAAATCCGGCGCTGGCGGCGATTGTGACCTGCACGCTGGCAATTGCGATCGGCGCCGCCGTGACCGCGTTCAGCATCACCGACGCGTGGCTGTTCCGGACGTTGCGCTTTCCCAACGCGGATCGTCTCGTCATCGCGTTCGCGGCGGCACCTGCCCGGCCGAGTGAACCATCGGTGTGGATGCCGTATCGCGCGTACCTCTCGTGGAAGGACTCCACACGAAGCTTCTCGTCGGTGTCTGCCGCATTCTTCCAGGGTGCGATGTGGCGCACGCCTTCCGAGGCAAGGTCTCTCGTTGGCATGCGTGTCACGCCCGAGTTTTTCTCGACCTTCGGGGTCGCGCCGCTGCGCGGCCGGCCGTTCGCCGCAGCCGATGTGAGCGGTCCACCCGTGCTCGTCATCAGCTACGGCTTCTGGCAGCGGGAGTTGGGAGGCGTCGAATCAGTGCTCGGTAGCACGGTGACGCTGAGTGATATCGCCTACACCGTCGTCGGGATCATGCCGCACGATTTCGATGTCCGCCTGTTGGACCGCCCCGAAGGCGCCGCATTCTGGACGCTGTTTCGAACTGGCGACCGTGGTTACGAGCCAGGTGGCATCGGCGCCGTGGCCATCGTCGCGCGTCTCGCAGACGGCGTCACGATCGACGCCGCTCGCGGAGAGGTGGCGTCGATCTTTCGCCAGGCTGAGGCCGCGTTCCCGCGCAACTTCAATGAGTTCGTCGTGAACCTGAGCTCGCTGCAGGCCGACAACACCCGCACGGTCCGCGCCACGCTTCTGACGGTGCTGGCGGCGGCGCTCTGCCTTCTGCTGATCGCCTCGATGAACGTCGGCGTGCTCCTGCTTGGCCGAGGACTCGGACGCCGGGGCGAAGTCGCCCTTCGCCACGCGCTTGGTGCGGGGCGCGGCCGGCTGGTGCGTCAGTTTCTTACCGAGAGCCTGGTCCTGTCGCTGTGTGGCGGCGCGCTCGGCGTCGGCCTGGCGATTGTTGGCACACGCGTGTTCCTCGCGTGGAACCCGCTCGGGACGCTTCCCGCCAACGCTGTCCAGCTCGATCTGCGCGCGCTGCTGGCCGCAACGCTCGCTATGGCGGTCACCACGATCGTCGCAGGACTGGTCCCGGCACTTCGAATATCCTCAGCCGGATCTGCAGCAGCGTTGCGCACCGGCGGCGATCGAGGACGTGCCACTGCGCCCGCGCAGCGAGCACAGCGAGTGATGCTCGTCGGTCAGATGGCGGTATCCACGGTCCTGCTGGTCTGCGCTGCGCTGCTCGCGCGGACCTTCATCGAGTTGCGTACTGAACCGCTTGGATTCGTCTCGAACGATCTTGCGGTCGCCACCGTCGTGCTGCCGACGATGCCATTCGCGTCGAGCGACGACCGCAACGCGTTCTACGGCCAGCTCGAGGAACGGCTCCTCGCGCGCCCCGGCGTGCGCGCTGTTGCGGCCGGAACGTCGGCCCCGCTCGCAGCCGGGCCGCCCGCGTCCGTCAACCTCACCACAGTGGATTCGACAAACCCGCTTCGCATCAGTGCGCAGGCGGTGACAACGGGCTTCTTCGATACGCTCGGGATCCCTGTGGTCGCCGGCCGCCCGTTCCACCGCGGCGACAGTGCACAGTCGGCACCCGTCGTCGTCTTGAATGTGCGCGCAGCGGCAGATCTTTTTGGCGATCCACTTCGCGCGGTCGGGCAGCGCCTTCGCCTGGACGACGAGGGCTGGCGTGAGGTCGTGGGTGTCGTCGGCAGTGTGCGGACGACGTTCTTCAATACGCTCGAATGGCGCACGGACCCGATCATCTATCGACCGGCCACGCAGGCCCTCGCGCGTCTCACCAATCCGGAAACCACCAGCTTCACGCTGTGGGTCCACATCCGCGCCGACCGTCCACTTGCGGCGCCGGAAGTACGAGATGCCACGCTCGCCGCAGGGCCGCGGGCCGCGGTCACCGAGCTTCAGCGCGTGTCAGACATGGTGGCGATCTCGACCAGGCAGCCAACATTCCGGATGACGCTGCTGCTGTGGTTCTGCGGTGCAAGTCTGTTGCTTGCAGCGATTGGTGTCTACGGCCTCGTGACGCAGGCCGTCACGGAGCGGTTGCGCGAGATCGCGATTCGCATCG
>JAICEG010000157.1 GCA_025924295.1 Vicinamibacteria bacterium | reverse complement strand
TGGCTCGAGGTTGGTGCAGCCCAGCAGGCATCGTCGTTGAGGTTCAACGCAACGACTGCGAATGACCTCCGCAGCTGGGACCAGTTCGTCACGGCGCAGGAGCGCACCGGCACGTTGCGTGTCAGCCAGATCACGCGCGATCCGTCGCTGCCTTCGCGCACCGTGGAACGCCTGCAACAGTACCACCAGGGAGTGCGCGTGTGGGGAGCCGAGGTCGTGCGCGACGCGGACGGCGGTGTGCCGGTCTCGATCTTCGGTGATGTGTCGGCAGCACTCGCCCTCGATACCCAGCCCGGCTTGACGGCCACGGCTGCCGGCGAGGCGATGCTCTCGCGTGCACCAGCCGGCGGCGCGTTGTTGCGGGCTGTAGATCTCGTTGTGCTCAGGCGGGAGAGTGGCGAGCATCGCCTTGCGTATACCAGCGTGGTGTCCGGCGGCAATCGCGTCGATCGTGTGTTCATCGATGCTACCTCCGGCGTCGAGTTGCTGCGCTATTCTTCGATTCAGACTCAGGCTGCGGTCGGTACCGGCCAGGGGCTCGTCGGCGGCACCAAGAAACTCTCGACACGCCTCCAAGGCGGTGTGTACCTCGCGGACGATGACTTGCGCCCACCAGTGCTGACGACGTTTGACATGCGCGGGAATCTGTCCCGTGCAATCAACGTGCTCTTTCTGGGCGCGCCACTCTTCACGTCAGACGTTGGCAACGACTCCGACAACGCGTGGAGTGACATCCCAACTATCGACGCGCACGCGTATATCGGATGGACCTACGACTACTACTTCAAGCGTCATGGTCGTCGGGGGCTTGACAACGGAGACCGCCCGATCCTGTCCCTCGTCAATGCGGTCAGACGCGAGGACGCTCTCAGAGTGCCGTTTGAACTGTGGGGTGACTTCGTCGCGCAAGCGTCCTGGTGCGATGTCTGCGGTCCGGGTGGGATCGGCATGATGTTCTTCGGCAATGGTTTCCCGGCTCCGCTCGTGGATGGATTGGGCCGGAACTGGAGTTATCTGGCCGGCTCGATCGATGTGGCGGCACACGAACTGACGCACGCCGTGACAAGTTACTCGTCCAATCTGATTTACATGAACGAGTCCGGGGCCCTCAATGAGGCTTTCTCCGACATGATGGGCACGTCGGTGGAGTTCTACTTTCAGGCGCCCGGTACTGGGCTTGCCCAAGCGGACTATCTGTTGGGTGAGGACAGCATTCGAAGCCTGACGCCGGGCGGTCTGAACGGCCTGCGATCGATGGCGAATCCGATCGCGTACGGGGACCCCGATCACTACAGTCTGCGTGACACCGGGACCGATGATAACGGTGGCGTTCACACGAATTCTGGCATTCCGAATCACGTCTTCTATCTGGCTATTGAAGGTGGACGAAATCGAGTATCGGGTATCACCGTCCAGGGAGTCGGTGCCGCGAATCGCGAGCAGATCGAGAGGGCCTTCTATCGGGCTTTCACGCTCCTGCTTCCCGCGTCGGCCAATTTCTCGATGGCGCGAGCCACCACGATTCAGGCGGCCCGCGATCTCTTCGGCGCCAACAGTGCCGCGGCGGCCGCGATCACCCAGGCATGGACTGCCGTGGGCGTCAACTGAGGAGACCGTTCATGAAGTTGCCTGTCGCGACGACCCTTCTTGTGATGCTGGCCGTCCACGCGCCAGTCAGTGCCCAGTCACTGGTCTCGGAACGTGTGTTCATCTCGGTGAACGGACTATTTCAGGTCACCTCGAATGATTTCGACGATAGCGAGACGATCCGGGTCAACGCCGAGAACGGGCGCTTCGACACCGACTACGACGTTGGTGGCGGGTTTGCCTTCGACGTGTCGGGCGGTGTCATGGTGTGGCGCAACCTCGCGGTGGGTGGTGGCCTGACGCGGTTCTCGACGTCGACGCCGACGACGATCGACGCACAGATCCCGCACCCGTTCTTCTTCAATCAGCCACGGAGCGTGACCGGCGAGTTCGAGGGCGACCGCAGCGAGCTGGCGGTGCACATCCAGGCGAAGTGGCTCGTGCCGGTCAACGACAAGTTTCTCGTCACGATCTTCGGTGGACCGTCCTTCTTCCAGGTCGAGCAGACCATCGTCAACGACATCGACTACACCGAGTCATACCCGTTCGACACGGCCACATTCACGCGCGCCATCACCGACGACCAGTCGGAGTCGGCGATGGGGTTTCACGTGGGCGGTGACTTTGCCTACTACTTCTCGAATCAGGTGGGCGTCGGCGGTGTTGTGCAGTACTCCGGCGCGACTGTAGAGATGGCGGTGCCCTCGGGCACCGCCGATGTCAAAGCCGGGGGACTGCAGGTCGGAGGCGGACTGCGGCTCCGGTTCTAGGGGAGCTTGTCGAGTCCTTCCGTCAGCTCGATGTAGGTTCCCCACGGATCGGTGATGAACGCGATCGACAGCCCGACCGCCGGCACGCTCCGGTACGGAACGTCGAGCTTGATCCCCATCTCCTGGAGCTTCTTGGTAAACGCCTCGAGATTCTTGACCTCGAAGCCGATGTGATCGACGGCACGGCCGGTTGTGCCGACGACCGGCGTCGGCGAGGCGGAGAAGTTCAGCGCGACGCCCGGTAGATCGGCGACCGGGAAGTTCGGGGCCTCCCGCGGCTTCCCTCCGAAGACCTTCACATACCATTCGCGCATTTCCTTGTTCTGCTGGCCGAAGAAGTGAATGTGGTGGAGGGTAACCGGAACCGTCTGCTGCTTGTTCTCAAGCAGTTCCACCTTGACGTCATCCGGTCCCAGCGCAAACGCGATCGACGTCGTTGCGTTTACCGGGGCGATGTCGTCCACCACTTTCTGCGTCGGCGCGACCTCCGTGCTGGTGATCATCTTGAAGCCGTTCGCCTTGACCTTGTCGACGACGGCCCGGAGGTTCGGCACGGAGAAGCCGATGTGATTCGCGGTCGTGCCGATCGTTCCGCCGGTTGGTTTCTGGTTCCGGAAGAAAATGAACACGTTCGGGAACTTCACGATGTCCGCGTTGTTGCCGAACTTCCCGACGGTGCCGCCGAGCGTCTCGGCCCAGAACTTCTTGTGCGCCTCGATATCCGATGCCGCGACGTGATGATGGCCGTAGACGATGGGCCCGTCTTTCGCGGCGATCAGCTGGGCCGATGCCGACGGGGCGTACACGAACACGGACATCGCGAACGTCGCGAGTACGAACCAACGCTTCATCGTTTCACCTCGTTTTGGGTTTGCCGGGTCCACAAGGCAGGACCCGGCCTACGTCCACAGAGTAGGACCCGGCCTACGCTGTCGATCAATCGATGCCGAATGCAAGTAGCACATTCCCGGGATTGCCAACAAACCCACCGTACCCCGAGTTGAAGTAAAGCATTCCGTCGGCGACGATCGGGCCTGGTCCTTCGATGCCACCGCCATTGGCCTTCACGCCGTTCACCGTCTCGAACTCCCGGTTCGTATCGAAGCTCCAGATGATCGACCCGTCAGTCGTCGAGTAGGCGCGCATGCCGCCATCGAGCGAGCCCGAGAAGACCGCCCCCGGAATCACTGAAACCGCCGCGCCCTGCGACGCCCGGCAGGTCGGCTTCGACGTGTCGCACAACCGCTGCTGCGGCTCGACGCTCCACACCGGCTTGCCCGTGGCCAGATCGACCGCGCGAATGCCGCCTGGATTCTTCGTCAGCAGATCGGATACGCCGAAGTAGGCGTTCTGACCGTCGACGGCTCCGCCCCACTGGCCGCCCAGTCCGCTGCCCTGGCCGATGCGGTACTCCCACACCTTCTGTCCTTCCGAGTCTGGATCGAGTGCGTACGCCATCCCTGACTTCTGCGGAAGGACGAGGAGGTCGCGGTTGTTCACAGTGACGAGGCTCGGTGATGCGGAGAAGTCGAAGTCGGGCCCGAGCTTCTCGGGGCAATTCGGGTTGTCGGGATTGACCGGTCCGCATCCGAGCGTCCAGTTGTCGTTCGGTGTCAGCTGGTTCACCCACTTGCGCGTCCCGCTGTTCATGTCGAAGGCGATGACCGCATCCGTGGTTGGCTGCGACGGATCCGCGTAGTTGTTGCCGGTGGCCACGTAGACCATGTTGCGCTTCGGGTCGACTGTTGGCGCGGCCCAGATGCCGCCGCCCGCAGGGCCCCACTGCTGGACGCCGTTCTTGTTCTTCGCTCGCGGCTTCGGCTCATCGATGGTGTAGGTCTTCCACAGCACCTGCCCCGTGTTGGCGTCGAGCGCGGAGAGGCTGCCGCGGAACGTGCAGCATTCGTACTTGGCGTTGCCACCCTGGCCTTCTTCGTTGAGTCCCTGCACGCCGACGTACACCTTGCCGTCGTGCACAGTGGGCGCTCCGGTGATGGCGGCGGCTCGATGCTCGTCGACCTTGCGGGTCCAGACCAATTGCCCGGTGTTGGCATCGACGGCGTAGACGTTGGCGCGCGAGTCGCCGAAGTACACCGCGTAGCCACTCGTGCCCGTTGCGCCCTTGTAAGGACCGGCTGACAGCGCGGTGCGCACTCCTGCCGTAGCCTTGTACGTCCAAAGCGTGCACCCGGTCTTCGGATCGAGCGCGTGGACTTCCATGTTCTCGCTTGCGACGAACAGGCGGCCACCCGCGACGATCGGTTGGGCCCTGGCGGAGGTGACGATCGAGTAGCCGAACGCCCACTTCAGTTTCAGTTTCGGCAGATCTGCGGCGGTCAGCCGTCCGCTTGCGGCTGGCTGGAATCGCGTGTTGGCGATGCCGTTGCCCCACCCGTTCCACCCGCCGGCGCTGGCCGGGTCGCGCATCGGCGGCGAGGCGGTGCACCGGTTGACCACGACCGGCGGTGAGGGAGGTGCGAACGGCCGTCCCGCGAGGAAGACCGAGACCGCACGCTGTTCCGCCTCGCTGAGGCCATTGGCTTGCAAGAGCATGCGCCCGAGCGTCAGCGCGTTCAGAATCGCTTCCGGTGTCATCTGGCGCATGGCCTCGCGCGTGGGCGCCTGGTTCTGACCATCGCGATGACACGTCGCGCACGACTGCTTGAAGACCGCCTCGCCATCCGGGGCCTGCTGTGCCGCCACCGGCACGGCACAAGCCAACAGGACGACGCTCACCACACCGACGCGTAGCAACATGCACCCTCCACGCAGCCCACCGTCTCGGGCGACTGCCTACCGCGTACTCTAGCCGAATCTGTTCGGAAACCACGCAGTCGTCGTTGACTCTCGCGTGGCTGCGCGTTATCTTCGGTTTCCCCTGGCACACCTGACACGACGCAAATCTATGCGAATCGCTCGTTTTTAGGAACGATCGGAGGCGGGACGTGGCGTTCGATGAGATCTTTCAACCCCTCAAGTTTCGCAACCTGACGATCAAGAACCGCGTCCTGCGTTCCAACGTGTCGGGACGGTTCGACAACTACGACGGATCCGGCAACCAGGCGCGCATCAACTGGGAAACGAAGTTCGCCAAGGGTGGTGTTGGCGCGATCGTGTCGTCGTTCGTGCCTGTCCACCTGCGCGGTCGCATCGTGCCGAACTACGCGATGATCGACGACGACCGGCACATCCCGTTCTGGCGGAAGGTGGGGGAGGCGGTTCACGCGCACGACTGCAAGTTCATCCTCCAGCTCAGCCACAGTGGCCGGCAGCGCGACTTGCCGGGCATCGAGTACAAGACGGCACTCAGTTCCACCGGCAAGTCGGATCCGACCCACGGATTCAGGTGCGAGGCGGCCACGAAAGCCCAGATCTCCGAGATCGTCAATTACTTTGCCGAGGGGGCCAGGCGTGCGCGCGAGGCGGGTCTCGACGGCGTCGAACTGCATGGCGCCAACGGATACCTCATCACCCAGTTTCTCAGTTCCGCGATCAACGACAGGAAGGACGAATATGGCGGGTCGCTCGAGAACCGCGCGCGCTTCGTCCTCGAGGTCGTGCGCGCGATCCGGGCCCGCGTGGGCGACGACTTCCACCTGCAGATGAAGATCAGCGTCCACGAACACAACGACGCGATCGCCTTCCTTGGCATGGGGCCGTCGGGCAACACCTGGGAAGAGTCGGTGCAGGTGTGCAAGTGGCTCGAGGAAGCCGGCGTGGATGCCATCCATGTCTCGGTCGGCAGCTTCTTCCCTCATCCGCGCAATCCGGCTGGCATCGATCTGTCGGTCGATGAGCTGACCAAGACCTACGACACGCTGATCTCGGCAGGCGACTTGGCTTTCAGGAACTACCTGTTGTTCCGAAGTCTGCCGGAACTGGCACGTCGCCAGTGGGTCGATGCCGGCGTGCGGCCGGAGAACATCGAAGGCGCCAACCTGCCCGACGCTCGCCGCGTCAAGGCCGCCGTGAAGATCCCCGTGATTTGTACCGGTGGTTTTCAAACTGCATCGGTGATCGCCGGCGCCCTCCGTCGTGGCGACTGCGACGCCGTCAGCGCGGCGCGACCGCTGATCGCCAACAACGACCTCGTCGAGACCTTCCGCCGCGGCCAGGACAAACCAGAGCAGCCGTGCACCTACTGCAACAAGTGCCTCGTCAACGTCGTCGAGAACCCGCTCGGTTGTTACGAGGAGAAGCGGTTCAAGTCTCGTGAGGAGATGATCGAGCAGATCATGTCCGTGTTCCGACCCGAAGCGTTCGTCGAGCCGGAGACCGTGCATGCCTGATGACCTGTTCACCAGGATCTCGAAGCGCCTCAAGGACCGACCGTGGTACGAGAAGCCCCGCCTCTTCGCGATGGGCGATCTGCTCGAGATCCGGAACCAGCTGCGCGAGAAGAACCTGCACGATACCGAGGAGCCTCCGTTGCAGGAGCAGGACCCGTCGGCCGCTGATCCGGCTGTGCGCGCCAGCCGCACCGTGGACGGGACGTTCAACGATCTGCGGTATCCGACGATGGGCGCGGTGGGGCGGCGGTTCGGTCGCAACATGCCGCTCGAGGAGGTCTTTCCCGATTCAGCGAACCTGTTGATTCCCAGCCCGCGTGTGGTGAGCCGCGAGCTCATGACGCGGCACGAGTTCCAGCCGGCCTCGATTCTCAACCTGCTCGCCGCGGCATGGATCCAGTTCATGGTGCACGACTGGTTCGTGCACAAACGATCCGCGACGGACACGATCGACCTGCCCCTGGCACCGGGTGACGACTGGTCCGATCCCGCGATGCGGATCCCGAGGACCGAACTGGATCCGGCGCCCCCGAACTCGAAGCGTCCACCGGCGTACGTGAATCTCAACAGCCACTGGTGGGACTCCTCGCAGATCTACGGCGGCGATCCGGTCACCGCCGGCAAGTTGCGGACCCAGGTCGACGGGCGACTGCGCATCGAGCCGACCGGTCTGCTGCCCGTCGATCCCGAGAGCGGCCTCTCCTTCACCGGGTTCACCGACAACTGGTGGATCGGCCTGGCGATGCTGCACACGTTGTTCACGCTCGAGCACAACCACATCTGCGATCTGCTCGCGCATCAGAACCCGGGGTGGACCGACGACCAGCTGTTTACCAAGGCCAGGCTGATCAACTCGGCGTTGATGGCGAAGATACACACCATCGAGTGGACGCCGGCGATTGTGCCGCACCCGATCATCCAGCTCGGTATGCAGGTCAACTGGACCGGCCTTGCCGGTGAGGACTTGCAGGATGCCCTGGCGTTCCTGGACGACCAGGAAATACTCGGCGGCATCGTTGGCAGCAAGGCGGACCACCACACAGCACCGTACTCCCTGACCGAGGAGTTTGTGTCGGTTTACCGGATGCACCCGCTGATACCGGATGACGTGGCGTTCCATTCGGTTGCCACCGGACGGCATCTCGAATCGCGACGGCTCGACGAGATCAGCGGCAAACGCACGCCGGCGATCACCGAGCGGATCACGATGCCCGATCTGTTCTACTCCTTCGGGATCTGCCACCCCGGTGCGGTCCGCCTGCACAACTATCCGCGATTGCTGCAGAATCTTCGGCGAGACAACGGCGAGCACCTCGACCTCGCGGCGGTCGATATCTTCCGCGATCGCGAGCGAGGCGTCCCGCGTTACAACCAGTTCAGGCGCCTGCTCGGCAAGAGTCCCGTGAAGTCGTTCGACGAGCTGACGGACGTGCCCGAATGGCGGAAGCAGATCAAGGACGTCTACTGTGGCGACCTGGAGAAGGTCGATCTGATGACGGGACTCTATGCCGAGCCGCTGCCCGCGGGGTTCGGGTTCAGCGAGACAGCCTTCCGCATCTTCATTCTGATGGCATCGCGGCGGCTCAAGAGCGATCGCCTCTTCACCGATGACTACCGCCCCGAGGTCTACACCGAGTTCGGCCTGGACTACATCAAGAAGAACACGATGCTGAGCGTCCTGCGCCGGCACCACCCACAACTCGGGCCCGCGCTGTCAGGAGTGCAGAACGCATTCCACCCGTGGAAGAAAACGACCACTCCATCGGAGTAGGCGTGAATGATGAGACACACTCTTGTTCGCAGGGCGGCCCCGCAGATGCTTCTTGCGGCAGCGATGTTCGTCGGCATGCTGTCGCTCGCCGCCGGGTGCCGCACAACGCCGACGCCCGGCGAGGAGGATATCGTCGAACACTTCAAGTACGGGGTCCTCGGCACCGAGGAAACCGTGGGCGTGCCGTACTGGATCTTCCGCGTCCTGCCGATTGTCTTTGCTGACAAGTTGCCCAACCGTCCCGGGACGGGCTGGGAGAAGCTCGGGTTCATCCAGGAGTCTCCCGATCGCGGGCCGATTGGGACAACGCGCGCCAGCGGCAGCTTTGGCGTCGAGCTCGCTGGTCTCAACTGCGCGACCTGTCACGTGGGGACGGTGCGCGAGACACCCTCGTCACCGCGGCAGATCGTGCTTGGCATGCCGGCACACGGGATGGATCTCCAGGGCTATTCGCGGTTCCTCACCGCGGTCGCACAGGATCCACGCTTCACGGCGTCGAACCTGATCGATGCGATCGAGAAGATCAATCCCGACTTCGGATTCCTTCAGAGCCTGTCGTACCGCTTCGTTGCCGTACGGCGCACGCGTTCCGGCATCCTCGATCAGGCGCAGCGGACGGCATGGTTCGACGCGCGGCCGCCGCAGGGACCCGGCCGGGTCGATACGTTCAATCCCTACAAGGCGCTCTTCGGGTTCGACATGTCCAAAGACGACACGGTGGGCACCGCCGACCTGCCGTCACTCTGGAATCAACGTCCGCGCCGAAACCTGTGGCTGCATTGGGACGGCAACAACGACCTGGTCGAGGAGCGCAACAAGAGCGCCGCGATCGGCGCCGGCGCGACACCCGAGTCACTGGATGTCGCCGCGCTTGGACGCATCGAGGAATGGATCCTGGACCTGAAGCCGCCGGCGTATCCGCCCGCCCGGATCGATCAGGCGCGTGCCGCGCGCGGCGGCGCGGTCTACGCGGGTGCATGCGCCTCGTGTCACGCCATCGGTGCGCCGCAGATCGGACAGGTCACGCCGCTGGAGCAGATTGGCACCGATCCGGAGCGGCTGCGATCGTTCAGTGCGGAACTGGCGACCCGGATGAACACACTCGGCGAGGGATATCCGTGGAAGTTCTCGCACTTCCGCAAGACGGAAGGCTACGCGAACATGCCGCTCGACGGCCTGTGGCTCCGGGCGCCGTATCTTCACAACGGTTCGGTCCCGACGCTGCGCGCGCTGCTCTTTCCTGAAACGAGGCCCGCGGAGTTCTATCGTGCCTACGACGTCTACGACTGGGCCGACGTGGGCTTCGTGAGCAGCGGCGCCGACGCGCAGCGCGAAGGCGTACGCTTCGACACGCGCGAGAAGGGCAACGCCAACACTGGTCACACCTACGGGCAGGAGCTGCCTGCCGATCAGCGCGAGGATCTCCTCGAGTATCTGAAGACCCTTTAAACAGGCGGCTTTCGCTGATTACGACACACAGAGGCACCGAGGCACTGAGGAAAACCGATTTGTTCTCTGTGCCTCACTGCCTCACTGTGTCGTAATCGTTTGGGGAACGCGATTTCAATTCCATCGGATGCCGGACCAGCGGCGTGCCGCCCGCCGGGCCGCGACGCTGCGGCCGGGAAATCGGCCTCCGCTGATGCCCTGACGCTGCCCGCGCGTCTAGGTTGTGATGCGTTGCGACATCCGCTACGCGGCTCAAAGTCTTGCGATTGACGTGCGCCACACTGCAGTCGCAGTTTCTGAGCAACTTGCTGGTTGCTTGGCGAAATACAATTCCCCAGCACGTGAGTTTGGCTTTGCTTCTGTGTGGGTTGTGGGCCCGACCGCCGATTATTGCGTGCGATTGGGCGAAGGGCACCCATAAGTAGATGGAGCTGCTGCCTTGGCGCCAGGAAAGCAAAGTCATTCTCTGTGCCTCACTGCCTCAGTGTCGTAATCGCGTGGAGGACGCAGATTCAGGGTGGTGAGATAATGGGCGGCCAAGGAGATGCCCATGATCTCGCTCGACGTAAATGGCCGGCGTCACGATGTCGACGTCAGCCCTGACATGCCTCTGCTC
>JAICEG010000156.1 GCA_025924295.1 Vicinamibacteria bacterium | reverse complement strand
GAGACCGGAGTTCCGGCCATCGGCGCCGATCACGAGCGTGGCGCGCTCGAGCACCGTCTGGCCCGCAGGCGTGCGGCCGTGAATGCCGACGACCTTTCCGTGCTCGATGATGTACTCGAACACGTTGAAGCACGGTCGCACCTCGGCGCCGCTCTCGTCGGCGGCCGCGAGCAACACCGCATCGAGCGTGGTGCGGCGGGGTCCATAGCCCCACGCCAGGCCGTCTTCAACCAGGTTGTGCGCAACGAGGGGGAAGTCGCCGGCATCGAACAGCATGCTCGTCACGGCCGGCGTCCGCGCGGCGATGCGATCGAGCAGACCCCAGTCGCGCAGGCGGCGTGGCCCGTGGCGATGGATGAAATGCCCGTGCGGGATGTCGCTGGGGAAGCTGGCGCGATCGACGAGCAGGACCTTCACGCCGTGTCGTGCGAGCAGCATCGCCAGTGGTGAGCCGGCACACCGCGCCCCCACGATGATCACATCGTGCATGGTCGGGGTCTCCGATTGGAGGGAGTACAGATGTTTGCGAATCGGGCGTCGGGTAGCAAGCTGGACCAACGTCGGGGGGCCGGAACGAACGGATTGACAGTCGCGTGAGCGAGGGCTAGGATTCAGTAGTCTAACTGAGACTGAATCTCAGTATCAGTTTCGCAGAACGAAAGATGCCCGGAGACGAGCGACAACATCGAATTCGGTGTGCGCTCGGCGGCGGGACCAGTCAGTTTCGCGGTGACTGGATCGCGCATGGTCAGTCGCAGGGGACCGCGGGCGAAGGATTCTTCTCGCCAGAGGCCTACAGTGTCGCGGATGTGCTCGGCTGGATCGCGCTCGGCCGCGAGGTCACGCTGCGTG
This sequence comes from Vicinamibacteria bacterium, assembly GCA_025924295.1. GTDB lineage: Bacteria > Acidobacteriota > Vicinamibacteria > Vicinamibacterales > UBA2999 > Gp6-AA40. The sequence continues at coordinate 9,663 of JAICEG010000156.1, read as the reverse complement.
GTGGTGTGCTCAACCTGACCGACCAGAACTACTTCGAGTGGCCGAACGTCCGCGGACGCCCGGCAGCAGATCCCACGATCGATCGTTATTCGAGCCCCGGCATCAGCGGCCTGGTCTCCGTGTCTTACGGCTGGTAAGGAGGCGGTATGGCGCACGGAATGCAGGATGATGAAGCAGTCTTTGACCCCGGACGCGAGTGGGCGGTTTATCGATGCATGCACGGCTGTCTGCACGTCCTGCTCGACCGGGTGTCGCTGACGTTCACGGAAGAGGAGTTTCGCGCCGTGCAGGATCTGATGCGCCGTGCGTCGACGGCGTTCTTCACGGACATCCGCCACGAATCGGAGCGAATGCACTGATGCGGACACGATGCGCAACGTACGAAACAGGAAGGTGGATCATGAAACGTGCAGCAGTGATGCTGTCGTGTGTGGTCGGCGCGGCGATCACCAGCCAGGCGCATTTCGTGTTCGTGGTGCCGGAGCCCGGCAGGCAGACGGCGACCGTCTTCCTGAGCGAGACCCTGAAGCAGGACGCCGAGGTCGATGTAGGACTGATTGGCGGAACGAAGCTGTTCCTGCGTGACGACCAGGGGCGCGAAACGCCGTTGACGCTGGTCAACGGGGCCCACACCTTCACGGTCTCTCTCGCAGCCAGCCAGCGCGGCGTCATCAGAGGCAATGCTGATCTGGGGGTGAACGATCGGGGAAGCAAGCCACATCTGCTGTTGTACTACCCGAAGACGATCGTCGGCGATGCGTTCGCTCCCCAGACCAGGCTCGGCGATGCCGTGCCCATCGAGATCATTTCGTCCGGTTCGCCGGGCGCCGTTCGGCTGCAGCTACTCGCTCGCGGAAAACCGCACTCGGGCCAGATCACCGTGCTGCAGCCTGATGGGTCGGAGCAGATGGCCGATACCGACGATGAAGGTTGGACGGAGGTGTTCTCACAGAGGGGGCGTTACGGCGCGTGGGCCAGACTCTGGGAGACGACACCGGGCGAACGTGGCGGGAAGTCGTACGCCGAGGTCCGTCACTATGCGACGCTCGTCTTCGATGCAGGTACATCGGCCACGACAACAACACGGGCAACGACAACGCAGGTAGCGACACCGCAGGCAACGACGGAGCGCACCGCGACTCGCGTTGCGACGCTACCCGAAGCAACGTCCAGCTTTGGCGCTGCAGCGAGTGACGGGTGGCTGTATGTCTACGGCGGCCACGTCGTGCCCACGCATTCGTATTCCACCGAAGCCGTGTCGGGGAGATTCAACCGGCTTCGCCTGGCCGACGGCAAGACGTGGGAGCGCCTGCCTGATGGCCCGCCCCTTCAGGGAATGAATCTCGCCGCGCACGGAGGGAAGATCTACCGCGTGGGTGGGATGCAGCCGCGGAACAAACCGGGCGAGCCGCAGGACATCCATTCGATCGCCGACGTCGCGCGGTTCGACCCGGCGACTGCTAAGTGGGAGACGTTGCCGCCGTTGCCGGTCCCGCGCTCGTCGCACGACGTCGTCGTCGTTGGCAACACGCTCGTCGTCGTTGGTGGCTGGACGCTCAAGGGCAAAGAGAAGACCGAGTGGCCGGATTCAATCGAGTTGCTCGACTTGTCCGCGTCGTCGCTCACCTGGAAGCGGGCACCACAGCCATTCAAGCGGCGAGCGTTGGTGGCCACGGCTGTCGACGGCAAGATCCACGTCATCGGCGGCTTCGACGAGCGGTCGCAGGTCGTTCGCGGCAGCAGCACCTACGACATGGCAAGCGGTGAGTGGTCGAAGGGAGCAGACCTGCCGGGAGGTGCCATGAATGGCTTTGGTCCCGCCACCACTGTTGTTGGTCGCAGTCTCTATGTCAGCGTCGACAACGGCGGGCTCTATCGCCTGAGCAGCGATGGCTCGACGTTTACGAAGGTCGGCCAGGCGACGCCGCGCATCGTGCACCGGCTCGTCACCGATGGCGATCGCATCCTCATCATCGGGGGTGCCTTCGGTGGGAAGAACTCCGATCTGATTGAGGCAGTCTCAATCGGGAACTAAGAGTTCTTCGTTCCGCCAGGGATGGGGCAATATAGACCCATCCCATGAGGCTGATGCTGGCGTTGGTGGCCCTGCTCGTGATCGGCCAGGGTCAGGCCGTGGCGCAACGCGCGGCCGTCCCGGCCGACGCGACTGTCTTCATCCGACTGGTTGGCAGCGTTCGCGTCGAGCTCGACGATGCCGTCAACGGAAGGCAGACCACCGAGCTGGAACGTGTCGAGATCGGCACTGGCAGCGGCTTCGTCATCTCGCCCCACGGCTACGTCCTCACGAACGAACACGTCGTCAGCAACAGCGAGTTCATCATAGAAGATGGTCCGCGCAAGGCCAGGTTCACGCTGAGAGTGAGCCGGATCGATGTGTGCTTCGGCGAAGGGGCAACCGATCAAGGCGCGACGCGATGCCTGGAAGCCTCGGTGCACTCGTCGGACGCCGAGCTGGACCTCGCGGTGTTGTTCATCAGTGCATCCAATCTCCCGTACGTCGCGTTGGGCGACTCCGATGTCCTGCGCCCGGGGCAGAGTGTCGACGCTCTCGGATATCCGTTCGGCCGGCAGCTCGAGGTGGGGCGCGCGGCCGCGCCGGACCTCGTGCCGGAGGTCAGCACGTCGGTGGGCACGATCTCCGCGGTGAGAGCCGGCGACAAGGGTGAGCGGCGCGCCCTTCAGATCAACAGCACCATAAACCCTGGTAACAGCGGTGGGCCAGTCGTCGATCAGGATGGCTTTGCCGTCGGCGTCATTCGGGCACGGGTCACTGGTAATTCCGGCATCGGGTTCGCGATTCCGATCAACCAGGCGAAGGACTTTCTCGAGTCGCGCGGCCTCGAAGCATTGATGCCGTCGCGACGCCTGCGACTGGGACCGCTTCACACATTCGAGGGGAAGGGCGTCGCGATTCGCCTGCCTGAAGGCCTGAGTGATACATCGCCGTTTCGATCGCGCGTCGAGATCGATGCGGCAGTGAGTGGAGTGGCCTTACGGATCGACCGAGGTGTCTCGCCGTGGAATGCACGCCGAATGGAGCGAGCACTCGTCGAGAGCGAGACGTTCGAGCGCGTGATCGTCGAGGTCGACGACAGTCGAATGACTTCACGCTCCGGTGTTCCGCCGCTGCTGCATGGGCGTGCGACCGGTTCGGCCACGGTCGGGGAGCAGAGCGTGCGCATGCACTACGGCATCGTCGAAATGGGTGCCGAGAAGCTGATCGCCCGGTATGTCGGATCGGACGAGCAACTCGCGTACAACGAGAGCGTGCTGCGTGGATCGATCGCGAGCCTCGACGGTCAGCGTCTGAACGCCGGTGAAGCGGCGTCGATCGACCAGTGGCTGCCGGCGAGCGGAGCAGTGGCGGCTCTCAATGTTCCGGTGCCAGCTGGTTGGGTGATCGAGCCGGGGGCGCCGATCGTCTGCGCTGGTCTACCGCAGGCGAGCACAACTGCCGCGATGTACCCGGTGAACGACGTCACGCTCGCGCTGCGCGTTGCAGTGTGGGAGAACGCCACCGCTGCGCCGCAGGATGCGGCGGGAGCGTGCTCGCCTCGTCGTGGCTCCGTGGCGGCGGCGTACACGCAACGGGCAGACTGGTTGGGCGTCTCGTACGTGATCGACGGCACCTTCCTTCGCGCGGGTGCCCGCCAGATCCAGCTCGAGGTCATTTCGCCGGAGCAGAAGAGTCCGACGGCGCGCGCGCTGCTCGATGCCTGGATCAAGCAGCTTGCCCGCTAGGCAGGCAGAGGATTGAAGCACGCGAGGTGCCACGGTAAGATTCGCCCGTCGAATCATGCGACGCTCGATCGCCACCTCCGTTGCGGCCGCCCTCGTGTCGGCGATTGGCCTGACGGTCCTCGGTTGTCAGGCTGCGCCATCCACGAGTGGAGCACCGGCGTCCAACCCGTCTACGTCTGATTCCCGTGCCGACACCGCACAGAATGTCCGGTTGGTCGGCCATCACGACCTCCAGGGACGCGAATCGCTCGTCGTCACGACGCTCTCGGATCCCGCGAACGGGAGCTGGGTGTACGTCGGCCACCACGAGAGCTATTGGGACAGCAAGCCGAAGATGAACCCCATCACCGGCAAGGAGGAATGGAACGGCACATCGATTCTGAATGTCGACGATCCGTCGAAGCCAAATCTCGTCTGGCACATTCCCAACGAGACGAACCGGAATTCGCGCGGCGTGTCGGTCGTCTACGACTACAAGTTCGATGGCTCCGGGCGCGACTACCTCATTCGAAACTCCGAGGTGCTCACCGAAGGCGAGACCGGAAAGGATCTCAAGTACCAGATCTTCGACATCACGTCGCGCGCGACCGATCCCTCGAAGATCACGCTCGTCTCGGAGATCACCGGCACGCCGACCGGTTCATGCGGCGCCGGGTGCGGTGGCGCGTTCATCATGCGCGCGCACAAGGGTTGGTGGTCGCCTGACACGGGGTATTTCTACGCTGCCTCTGGTGAACCTGGCTTCCGCAACGTCATCATCCAGATCTTCGATCTGAAAGATCCGCGCGCGCCAAAGTTCATCGGCCGTGCATGGCTGCCCAGTCAGAAGGACGGTGAACCCGGCTACGAAAACCAGTACGCGCATCATCCCGTTGTCGATGAAGTGAACAGGCGGCTCTACGTCGGTTATCGCAATTCGGGATGGGTAGCGGAATTCGACATCGCTGATCCCGCGAAGCCGCGGCTGGTCTGGTCGCTCGACATGAACCCGCCGCATCGCGGTCCTCACACCGTCTCGCCGATCGTCTACGACACGGTGCCGAACTTCGGCGCGTCCGCGTTGCCGCGCAAGTACGCGTTCGTCGTCGACGAAGCCGGAGGCGCCGCCGACATGGCGCCTTGTCCGGGCGGTGTTCGAACCGGTTCCTACATGCTCGACATCACCGACGAGACCAGGCCATTTCCGGTCTCGGTCTGGCAGGTGCCGGTCGGCGACTACTGCTCGAAAGGGGGGCGGTTCGGTCCGCATCAATCGGCCGACACGGTGAACGGCAAGCTCAATCGCTTCGAGAACAAGATCGCGTGGCTGGCGTACTTCAATGCCGGCATCCGGGTGGTAGACCTATCCGACCCGTATCGTCTGCAGGAAGTCGGCTACTACGTGCCGAAGACGAACGAGCGCTCTCACCCGATTGCCAAGGAACAGCCGGTCGTCGTTCAAATCAACGACGTCGACATCGATCACCGCGGTTTAGCCTATGCGTCGGATCGTGTGGGGACGGGGCTTTTCATCCTCGAGTACACGGGCGGACGGAAGTAGCAAGCGCACCTATTTCGCACGCAGATCGATTCCCACCTTGGCGGTCTCGCGAGTGGTGACAGTCACCGAGACGCTGCGCTCGCCCAGTTGCGGGTGACGGAACACGATCTCATGTGACCCGACGGGTACCTGTATGTTGCCGATCGGCGTTTCACCAACGAGTCGTCCATCGATGAATGCCTGGGCCCAGGGCACCGCGTTGATCGCGAGGTTGCCCATTGGCCACGCCAGCTTGATCGTGGACACCTGACCTGGCGTAACGCGAACCGTTTGCCTTTGTGCGAACCCGAGCACTTCGTTGACGATGTCGATATCGTGGCGTCCGGCCGGCAGCATGATCCGGTCGACCCTGCTGCTGCCGAGGAGACGGCCGTTCTCGAAAAGCTGAACATCGACGGGGGCAGGAACAGAGATCCAGCCTGCTGCCGCCCCGGGCGGCGTGGGTTGTGTCAGCGGCACGAACAGAGAAGCGGCTTTTCCTTCTTCGATCAGTACCTGCTCGGTTGTCGTGCCGCCCTCGTGCTGAATGACAACGGTATGCGGGCCCGGGGCAAGGTCTCCGATACTCACAGGCGATTGGCCGACAAAAGTGCCGTCCACGCTGACTGCGGCTCCCATCGGTTCCGTTCTGACCCGCAGCTCGGTGGCAGCCGGGCTGACAGCGCCGCCTCCCATCTCGAGGAACTGCGACGATTCGCTGCCGGCGCGAATGGTGAGAGGAATCTGACGCCGCTCGTTGCCCGCCACCAACTCGACGACGTGATCACCTGCTGCCAATTCGATGGCGATCGGCGTCACGCCCCGTGGCATGCCATCAATGACGACTCCGACGCCGGGCGGGCGAGTGGTGATGGAGAGCGCACCGGTTGAAGGCTGGCGCGACCAGGGGACGACGCCGAGCACGATGACCAGGAGCGCCGCACCGATGGCCAGGACCGCCGCGGCTGCGATCCAGAGACGACGTGTCCAATCATCGGGGAGCGCCGGCATCGCGATTCGAGGCAACGCGTTGCTCTCGGTGACATGCGCGAACCCGATCGTGTCGGCAGGAGCCTGGCGCACCTCCGGCGAGAGATCAGCACGTCGCCAGGGGCTCGGCGACGGTGGACTGATCGGGCTTGACGCGATCTCTGGCACCTCGGGCAGCGGTGCCCGTTGGATCGGTGGTTCGAGATACAGCGGTGGCTCCTGCTGTACAGGTGGGGGCTGATGCGCTGGCGGCTCCGGATGTAGCGCCGGCTCCTGATGTTGGGCCGACTCTGGATGTTGCGGCGGCTCGGGATGGTGTTGAGCCTCACGGCGCGCGGAACGCCGTGCCAGGAACGTGCGCAGTGCCTCGATTCGTGTGCTGAGATCGACGTCCGGCAAATCGTCGGTCCTGCCTGATGCGTCGGACTCGCCTTCACCCCGAAGCTGCTGGGTGTCGACGTCGAGCGCCAGGCAGCGCGCCATGAACAGCATGAGGGCGTCCGGTTCGGCAACGGGATCCTCGTCACCGAATGCCGCGTCGAATGCCACCCGTGCATCGAGCACGGACGTGAACGATCCCACGGGCTCGATCTGCAGCGCTCTCAGCAGCCATATGCGCAAAGAAGGCGGCAACGCGTCCCGAAGGTTGGGTGGAATCTCATTGAGACGATCGCTCGCGTTCAGCCGTCGTCCGAGGAGAAGCGCCAGCGCGACGGCGCCAACCTGAAGGACGTCCGCCCGGGCGTTGATCGCGAACTTGAAGGTCGCTGGCAGCGGCACGCCGAGCTCGTCCCAGTACTGCTGCCGGGAATAGCGAAGCTGTTCGAGCGCCGACCCGAGCACGTACTCGACGACCACGAGCCGGCCGTCGGGTGTGATGACCAGGCGATCGGGGCCGATGGCCCCGTGAACGACGTCCGGCATGTGCTCACGCCAGGCGGTGGTCGCGAGCACGAGCTGCCTGACGATGCAGGTGACTGCCGATATGTCGACAGCCAGCGATCGCTTCTCGGCAGCGGCTAGCAGCGTCGATAGGCGCGCTCCCTGCACATGATCCGAGATGATGGCGAGCGTGCCGGCCGACCGTTCGACCTCGATGCTCCGAACATGGGAATAGGAAGCGTGCTGGAACGTAGCCACGCGGATGGCCCGCTCGCGGAGTGCCGCCTCGAAGGAGGGGACGGTTGCGAGCGAAGCCCTCAGGCGGAGGAGGTCGAGGCGGTCGCCACGTGCGTCAAGGATCGCCCGCCGCTCGCCCAATCCATCTACGAACGGCTGCTTAGACTGCACGAACGAGTCCGCCAATGCGGCTTCCATGCGATTCTGACGAGGTGGCTGGCTGCTATTCCCGTACCCGGAAAACTACTGCTTTTCCCACGATTCATCACGGGTAAGTGTACGAAAAGCGGTCGAGCCGTGTAATTGATGCTTGACGCTGGCGTCAGGGGGCGCACGTGAGCAGCAGATTCGTCTGCTGCCCCTGGCACGGGGCCGGTCGGTAGAACGTGAGGAGACGACCACCGGTTATCACGCAGATCCAGGCGCACAGGGAGATCGCCGCGATGATCTTGGCGTGCCGCGGGGCATCGAGCGGCGCGCCGGGGCCGAAGACCCGGCGATAGGAAGTCAGATAGAAGGTCGCGGCGTTGAGCCCGCCAATGGTCATGAACAGCAGCTTGTAGTGAAAAGAGGGGTTGTAGATGTATTGATCCGGCTCGGTCAGGATGAAAAGCATCCCCGTGACGATGTTGAGGCCAAACCCGAGAAGCCCCCACGGGATGAGGCGATGAACGGAGGCAATCGGCACGTTCCTGGCCACCCCTAGCAGCCGCAAATCGAATGTCCCGATTGACCCGACGAGCAGGCACAGACCCAGGAAGTGCAGGCTTTCGGCAATCGGCCAGGCCCACGCCGTGCGCATGACTTCGGCGATCGCGCTCTGACCGCCAATCGTGGTGACCAGCCAGACCTGAAAATCGTGCAGATACATGTCGGGCCCTAGAAGGTCTGCGAAAGGCGGGAGTAAGTGTAGGCGAGCAACCGTCCGGCGGTGATGGCTCCGGCCCAGCACACGAGCGAAATGACCGCGAGTCGCCGAAGGTGTGTCGGGAATTCGTTCGCGGTGTTCGAGTGGTCAGCGGCACTTCGAGTGATTCGAACGACCAGCGTCATCGCCACCCCGATGAGGATCAACTTCAGGTAGAAGACAGGGTTGGTGAGGGCTTTGGTCGGGTAGCCGACGAGCAGCAGGAGCCCCGAGACCGCGTTCAACCAGAAGGCTACCCATAGGATTGGCAACAGCCGCCGCATCTCGGCGAGCGGGACGCCTGGCGCTACGCCGAGGATGCGGAGATCCATAGCGGCACTGATGCCGACGGCGAAGCCCATGCCGATGGCATGCAGCACCAGGATGCCGGGAAAGGCGAAGATCGAGGGGGAGGTGACCACCCACTGACTGAGGGCAGTCGATTCCACCCACAAGAGGAAGGGATCAAAATTCATCTGGACGGCTGAGTATACCCGCCGTCCACGCGATCAACTCCCAACTCCCAACTCCCAAACGGTCTTGGTTCTTGGGAATTGGAAGTTGGAATTGGGAGCTGACGAGTATCAGAAATCCAGCTGCATGTTCAGCCGCACGTAGCGAGCCGGCAGGATCGCCGTGGGGGTGAGCCAGATGCTATCCCGTGTGGCCGTGGGGGGAGAGTACCCGTTGTTGTAGGCGGTCACGACGTCGGTGTTGAGCAGGTTGTACAGGTCGACGCCGAACTGCGCGCGCGTCCCGCGGAAGCGGAAGATCTTCGCGATCCGCATGTCCATGTTGTTGATGCGGTCTCCATACAGTGTTCCGGGCTCGACCAGGTTGACGGTGACGTTCCCCGACGACAGGGGCCGGCCGAGCGAGGGCTGGGCGATGGCGCTGGTCACCACGTAGTTGGCGGCCAGCTCCGGCCCGGCATCACTGCGCCACGTGAGGCTGACGTTGACGTCGATCTTTGGCACGACGTACGTACCCAGACCACGGAAAGACGTCCGCATCGGTTCAACGACGCGACAGTACGGGTTGGCCAGCGCGCCGGTCGACGTCGTGACCCGCGTTGTCTGCACGGCCTGTGTGCTCTGCCAGCTGTAGGTCTCTGGGAGCGCCGCGCGGACGGCGCAGTTGTCCATGAACCGTCGCCCTGAGCTCGTGCCGCCCTGCACGGTGAGGCCATTGCCCAACCGCGCGTTGAGACTGACGTCGATCCCGTGCCAGTTCTCGCTCATCTCGCCGAAGTTCTCGGAGAGCTGTGAGTAGAGATCTTCTTCGCCGACCTTCTCGGGCACGAGGTTGTACAGTCCCGTGACGGTGCCCCCGCCCCCGCCGGGCAGCCTCGGATCGTTCGGAATCG
>JAICEG010000155.1 GCA_025924295.1 Vicinamibacteria bacterium | reverse complement strand
GCGTACGCAGGGTGCGTGCCCGCGATTTGGTTCGGGCACATACCTGCCAGCGAGGGTCTGAGTGACCCGAGCAGAGCTCGGAGGGAACTGTTCCGTATCAGCGAGCCTTGAACTTCACTATCCCATTAATTACAAGGTCGAAGAGGCTGGGGTTGTACCTTCTACAATCGTTACGCCCTCCCATTCGGCGTCGCTGTCAAATGAACCATCTGACAACGAATGATTTGGTCGAGAACTGGAGGCTCGCATCTTGCAGCCTCCATCCGCGTTCATAGGGCCTCCCCCCGGCCGTTGCTATCCATCGGGTTCCCCCCGGCGACGTCGCCGCAGGCTTTTGGGTACGCCTGCGGCGACGCCAGCCACAGCCCCGCAGAAACCGCTAACGACTGACACCGCTAAACAAGCTGAGGCGGCGCGCTTCCAGCCAGTCGAGTTTCCTTTTGAGATTCGTCTGCTGCGGCGCGGGATAGACGGCGTGTCCCGCCAGCGCGTCGCAGGCATCGATGTCGCGTGTGGACAGATAGCACTCTCGCCAACGCTCCTTGTACTTCAGGTATGTCTCCGCTTCGCTTGCGCTGAGGCTGTCGCGCTCCTTGGCGATACAGGCGACGAGAAACACAGGGAGAAGGGCAGTGGCGATGTACGAGCGCGCCGAGACACTGCGAATGACGAGATACATCGCCAGGAAGCCCGGCAGCACGTAAGGGATGTAGCGCGTTGCGGAGGCCGATGGGAATCCAAGACAGATCCGGCCGACGGCACTGCTCGAGGCAAAGAGCAGCGTGAAAGCGGCCAGGCTGGTCGCCGCCAGCCATAGCGGAGAACGGTCTCGCGTCCGCACAAGGCGAAACACACCATACGCAACGAACGCAGACACGCCCGTCACGAACAGGGTTCCGACGAGCAGCTGCCTTCCGGAGTCCCCTGCGGCGAGGCCAAACGGTCGGCCGAGCACGAAGCCGCTGAACGGGAGGTATTCCCACGGTCGTGCGTGCGGAAACTGAAAACAATCGGTAGCCGACTGTGGCATGAACCCGTAGAAGAACAAGACTAACGTGGCGATGCTGGCGACAACGCCGGCGCCATAGATCGAGCGCTCGCGACTGGCGAGGTGCGGGGAACACCCAAGGAACAGCAGCAGTGCTGGTGTGAGGCCGCCAAGCAGCCAGGTGAAGCCTGTGTTCACGCACAGAAAGTTCAGCACGACGATCGCGATGCACCGCTGCGAATGGGACTGGATGGTCAGGGCAAGCGCGTAGGCGACCAGCAGCAACGCTGGCAATGGACCGTGTGCCAGATTTGGCGCGACCACGTACGTCTCAGCATTGGACGTCGTAAGGAACAGGAGCGGAACGACGATGTCCCATGGGCGAAGCCGGCCACACACGCGCTTCACGAGCCAGAGCCCAGCCGCAGCGGCCATCATCATCACGATCGCCGAGGCGGCGGCATCGGCTCTTCCATTCCAGCCGGTTGCCGGATAGAGAACGGCGAGGATCAGGTTGCCGAGTCCCTGGCGCTGCGGTCCGTGTTGCCAGCGAAACAGCGTCCAGGCATCGGCTCCATCGAAGAGACCTTGCAGGAAGTCCCATTGATCCCAGTAAACGATGTTGACCGTGTAACGGTTGATGAAGTCCGCCAGCCTCACGGCCAGCAGTGCGAACACCGCGGCGACGAACCAGGGAATCGTTCGTGCGGCCCACGCGGATCGAGGGTGCACGCCCGCCATGCTGGCTGCGGTCATCCTGTCGGTGGCCAAAGTAGATCGCTTGAGACCGGTAAGCACGGGCCTATCCACCGTCGAGGTTGGTCCGCCGCGTGCAACAGGCGAGCCCGTAACTGGTGTAAGGGCTAAGACTGCGGGAGCAGCGCCGAGAGAAGTTGCAAGAGGTCCCCGTAATCGACCGGCTTGACGAGATGAGCATCGAATCCGGCATCCCGCGTGTTGCGTCGATCGTGCTCCTGCCCCCAGCCCGTCAAAGCCACGACAATCATGCCTTTACCCCACGCATGGGAACGTATCCGCCGGCACGCATCGATGCCGCTGATCCGTGGCAGTCCGACGTCCAGCAGTATGACGTCCGGGCGATAGCGCTCGGCCGCTTCGACCGCCGCGAGGCCATCGTGAGCCATGTAGGTCCGATGCCCACTCAACTGCAGCAGTGTAGCGATTGACTCCGCACTATCCCGATTGTCATCGACGACCAGGATGCGGCGCGCGGCGGTATCGGCCGGGTCCATGGCCTCGGGCTCATCATGATGCTCCTCGGCCTCGACGACGGGAAGGCGCACCTCGAACTCGCTGCCCAGGCCGCGCCCCTCGCTCCGCGCTGTCACCGTCCCTCCGTGCAGCTGAACGAGGCGGCGCACCAATGTGAGGCCTATTCCGAGGCCGCGGCGCGGGCGCTCGCTGTCCCCCTCGACCTGCGTGAACATTTCGAAGATCCCGTCGATTTGGTCGAGCCGTCCTTGCACCGCATGCGTGCCGGGAAGCGAACGATCGTGTCTCCCTGAAACAGCCGCGCGAGGAGGTCGTCACTGGCATCCCGGTCGACATGGAACTGGATCGCGATGGCAAGCGCCGTAAACGAGAGGGCCAGGGGCGAACCGAAACGAGCCGAGAGTCTCTCGAGTCGGGCGCGAACCTCGCGCCGGATGATCATGCGCGGCTGTCCAGAAGCGATTTGAGTGCCTGTGGATCGACCGGTTTCAGGAGGTGGAGGTCGAAGCCGGCCTGGCGGGAGCGATCGATATCCGAGGATGACCCGTATCCCGTCAGCGCCACGAGGTACACCCGGTCGCTATCAGGTTCAGCCCTGAACCGACGAGCGATCTCGTATCCATCCATGCCGGGGAGGCCGATGTCGACCAGCGCGATATCGGGACGGGCCACCTTCAACATCTCCAGTCCCCGCGCGCCGTTCTCGGCGACGAGCACCTCGTGCCCGTACAGTTCGATCAGGATCCGGTACATCTCGCCAGCGTCCTTGTTGTCTTCGACGATCAACACCCGCCGCTTCGCCATGCTGCGGGCTCGCAAGCGAAGAGCGTACCCAGGTTGGCGGCGGCCCGATCCACACGCCGCGCTACGGTAGAGGTTGACGCAGGCTCAGTACCCGCCTCGACTTGGCGAGACTCGTGCATACCGCGGCAGCGGATTTCCTCATCCTGAGTATGAAAACCATCGACCGGTTCAGGATCCTTCTCGTCGAAGACTTCGATGATGCTCGCGAGCTCTATTCCACCTGCCTTCGATCGTCGGGATACGACGTCATCGAGGCGGCGACCGGGACCGATGCTGTCGCTCTCGCGCGCTCGGCGTCGCCGCATCTGATTCTCATGGATCTGCTGCTGCCGGGGATGGACGGATGGCAAGCGACGGCCGAGCTGAAGAGCGACCCTCGCCTGAAACACGTTCCGATCGTCGCGCTGACGGCGCATGCCTTCAGCGACGAGCGCGAGCGCATCGCCAACCTGGGGTGCGATGCGTTCCTGGCGAAGCCGTGCCTGCCACCCGATCTGATTCGAACCGTCGATCGCATCCTGGGGCGAGCGACGACCTATCCCGAGACCACCTGACGTGGCCATGCATTCCGACCTTGCGCGTCCGCAAACGACTGGACTGGTCGAAGTTCTCGACCGCGTACTCGACAAGGGACTGTTCGTAGGCGGGGACATCAAGATCTCGCTCGCCGAAGTCGAGCTGCTGACGATCCGTATCCGGCTGATTGTCTGTTCCCTCGACAAGGCCCGGGAAATCGGCCTCGACTGGTGGACGCACGATCGGCACCTGGCGCCAGGTCTCGCGCAGCGCAAGAACGGTGAGGCGCTCGAGGCGCGCGTGCAATTGCTCGAACAGAAGCTCCTGCATGCCAACGGCACACGCCCCGGCCGGGGCTCACGTACGCGCCAAGCGGTGTCGCGTGCCGTCAAGTAAGGTCGCTGAAGGAGAAGCAGAAACATGCCCGTCGAACGAGCCGCGAGTGGAACCAGTCTTGTCGATGTCCTCGATCGAGTTCTCGATAAAGGCATCGTCATCGATGCCTGGGTTCGCGTCTCCCTGGTCGGCATCGACCTGATTACGGTGGAAGCGCGGGTCGTCGTCGCCTCCATCGACACCTATCTGAAATATGCCGAAGTCGTCGGGCAAGTCTCGCCGGCCTCGCGGCCGCTGCTCGTGCCCCCGGCCATGGAGGTCACGACGGCCAAGACGGTCGTGCGTGTGCCAGCCGAAGTGTCCCGCCGACGCATTCGCACGCGCGCCTGACTTTCGGGAGCAGGCGCTGCGTCTGACGATATGGCGATCACTGCCCAAGCCAAACTGGCACTGACGGAGTTTCTGCTCGGCACCGAGGACGTAGTGGCGTGCGCGCAGTACGGCCTCGACTGGCTGGCGACGTACGCCGGTATCTCGCGAGCCTTGTGTGCCGCATCACTCGGCAGCGATCCGCATCTCTGGGGCATCGCAGGGCTTGGTATTTCACCGGCGCGCACCGGAGCGTTCCAGATCGATCCAGCCAGGGGACGCGATCGGCTGTCGCGGATCGCCCGCGGCGGGCGCGCCGTGTGGTTCGGGCCAGGGCGCACGCGCCCCGACACCCCGCTGGGTACGCGCCCGTTTCACGCTATCCCCATGCGCTCCAGCCGGCAGCGGCCGGCGTTGGCCCTGCTCCTCGTGGAGGGAGGCAGTGCACGACCGGAGCGCGTCCTGACATGGTTCGTGCGCATCCTCGGCGCCAAGCTTGCCCGCCTGCGTCTGAAGAGCGCGATGAGCGATCGCGGCCTCGATCGCGAACGGCGCCTGCTGTTCTCGGTGATCAACGCGGTGAGCGATCCGATCCTCCTCACCGACGCGCAGGGCAAGCTGCTGATGGGCAACACACGCGCGGAGCAGCTGCTCGCGTGGTCGGAACACACCAGCGAGGGGCGTCGACACGCGCTCGAGCTGAACAACCTTCACTTCTCCTCTGCACTCGCCAGTGCCGCAGTGGCGGGTGGTGTGTCCGCACGAGAAGTCATCATGGTGGATCCCGAGGACGGATCGGATCTGCTGTTCGAGCTGCAGACGACGCCGCTCGAAGTCGATCGCGGGCAGAGCACCTTCGTGTCCGTCCTGCGGAACGTCACGGATCTCGGGCGTGCGACGAGGGAGATCGAGGACAACTACAAGCGGCTGCGAGCCGCCGAGGCACAGGCGCGAGCCGAACGCCGCCGGATCGAACAGGTCATTCACTCGGTCGTCGATCCGATCATCGTCAGCGCAGCCTCAGGGACGATTCTGATGACGAATCGCCCGGCGGAGCAGTTGTTTACGTCTTCGGATCACGATCCGCAGGCGCTGCGCCGTGCGCACGCCAACGTCGCGCGCTTCTCGTCGTTCGTCGGGCTGCTCATGAGTGGATCGGCGGATCAGCTGCGCGAGCGGCTCACACTGACCGATCCGCAGACCGACCGCGTGGTCCCCGTGGAGGCTGTCGCGGTCAGTGTCCCCGCCGTGCGATCGGAGCTGGCCTCCGTCGTGACCGTGCTCCACGACCTGACCGAAGCCCTCGAACGAGAGCGCCTGCTTGCGGAAGTGAAGCAGGCCTCCACTCAGCTCGAAGCGCGGGTCAGCGCGGCCACGACCGAGCTGGCGACACAGAATGAGCTGCTGCGACGCCAGGCGCTTGCGCTCGAGCATGCGTCCGCGGCCAAATCACGCTTCCTGGCGAGTATCTCGCACGAATTCCGGACGCCGCTCAATGCCATCCTCGGCTACACCTGGATGCTGCTGCAGAACATGGGCGGCGCGATGAACCCCGAGCACCGGCGCATGGTCGGGAAGATCGATTCGAATAGCCGCAACCTCGCCGCGCTCATCAACAACGTGCTCGACATCTCCAGGATCGAGGCCGATCAGATCGTGATCGAACTGACGGCATTCGCGGTCGAGCCGCTCGTTCGTGAAGTCATCGACGAACTGGAGACGGTGATCACCGCCTCGGCGGTCCCTGTGCAGTGTGATGTGTCAGGCGAGCTCCCGGCGCTGCGAAGCGATCGACAGAAAGTGAAGCAGGTCCTCGTCAATCTGTTGTCGAACGCCTTGAAGTTCACCACGAAGGGCTCGATCCGCATCGACTCGACCCTCGACGACGAGCGGGGACCATGGCGCATCACCGTTCACGATACCGGCGCCGGAATCGCCCCGGCAGACCGCGAGCGAATCTTCGAGGCGTTCGAACAGGCAGGACCGGCGGGTACGGTCTCCGCCGGCACCGGTCTCGGGTTGGCCATCTCCCGCCGCCTGGCGCGCCTGCTCGGTGGCGATGTCACCGTTGAGAGCACGCCGGGGATCGGGTCGACGTTCGCGCTGACACTGCCACTCGAACCCCAGATGTTGATCACACCGGATGTCACCGATCGGACGACGGCGCGCACTCTCGCGGGTGTGGGCGTTGAGGCCGAAGGAGCGCAATCGTGAGAGGAAAACCAAGGGCGGAGGCGGTACGCTCGCACCAGAACCTGGCCAGGCGCGCGGCCATCGCCCGATCGCTGAAGACCAACGTCACGCCGGCAGCGAAGCGGCGCAGTCGTGCAGTCGTGGCAACCCCGATCGACGATGTGCGCATCCGGACACGCCGCCGGCCAATGGGCAAGTACGTGTACTGCATCGTACGCGCCGCCGATCAGGTACCCTTCGGCCCGATCGGCCTGGGAGCGGACCCAGCCGAGGTCTATACGATCGCCCGCGGCGACCTCGCCGCCGTCGTCTCCGATGCGCCGCTCGAGGTGCTCGACCCGACCCGCGACAACGTGCTGGCCCACCAGCGTGTGAACGAGACCGTCATGAAGCAGCACACGGTGCTGCCGATGTCGTTCGGAACGGTGTTCAAGACGCACGACGATGTGATCGAGTTGCTGCGCTCGGCCTCCGATGCGTTCTCGGATGTCTTGACCAAGATGGAGGCCAAGCTCGAGTTCGGGCTCAAGGTCGTCTGGGATCGCGACGCGATCATTCGCGAGATCGAGCAGGAAGACGAGGACATCCGCCGAGTGAAGGCGGAACTGCAGGCGCACAAGGGGTCGACCTATTTCGCGCGCATGCAGTACGGCCGGCTCGTCGACGCCGCGCTGCAGGCGAAGTCGGAACGCTACGTCGCCGACACGTTCGCGGCACTGCGCGGTGCGTCGGTGGCGTCGCGGTCGAACAAGCTGATCGGCGATCGCATGATCCTGAACGCGGCGTTCCTCGTGAACCGTCGCGATGCGCGCGAGTTCGATCGTTGCGTGAAAGCGCTCGGGGCACGCTACGACAAGTTGACCTACAAGTACACGGGGCCCTGGCCGCCCTACAACTTCGTCAACATCAGGCTGAAGCTGGAGCGCGCCTGACATGTTCATCCTCGACTCGCTCCTGGTCGGCGGGCTGCGGTTCGTGCTGGAGAAGGTGGCCGATGTCGCGGATCGCGAGCTGAACGATCCGGAGCGGTGGCGCGGTCTCTTGCTGGAAGCGCAGCTCGCGCACGAGAACGGCGAGATCACGGCCGGTGAACTGGCACTACGCGAGCGCGAGATTCTCGCGCGGTTGCGTGAATTGAACCCGGCAGCCGGCGGCGCCGTGTTGTCCACCGATGATCTCGCAGCGGTCGACGTGTTCGCGGACGTCGGCGACGAGCGCGAGTGAGGGAGAGATGGGCGAGCTGATCTACGCACATTGCGCTCTGCGGGCGCGGTCGCGTCCGGCGATCACCGCTCGCTGGCCGCGGATGCCGAACGGCGACACCCCCCGGGCACTCGATCTGGGTCAGGGACTATGGGTCATCGTGTCCTCCGTTCCCGGCAAGGACTACGAGAGCGGTCTGACTCGACGGCTCACAGACGTCGAGTGGGTTGCAGAATGCGGCGTCGCGCACCATGACGTGATTGCCCGTGCCGCCCATGGTCGCGGCGTTGCGCCCTTCCGTCTCCTGACACTCTTTCGATCGGACGACCGCGTCATCGAGGAAGTGACCCGGCTGCGTCCACGCATCGAGCAGGCGCTCGACCGGGTGAGCGATCGGCGCGAGTGGGTCGTGCGGGTCGCGGCAGTGTCGCGCGCCACGAAGGCATCCAGGCCGCGCGCCGCACGCAGCGGGACTTCATACTTGATGGAGCGAGCGACGCAGCCTGCTGGCGTGGCATCCGTCAGCCCGGCCGCGCGGCGAGCGGCCCGCGAGTTGGTCGCCGATCTCAAGGCGTACGCCGACCGCAGCGTTCAGCGGCCGTCCGAAGCCGGGCACGTTCTCTACGATGGAGCGCTCCTGGTCAGCCGCGCACGCGAGCACGATCTCGGCGACGCGGTTCGACAATGGGCGCCGCGCCTGACGCCTCTCGGATGCCGCGTGTCGCTGACAGGCCCCTGGCCGCCCTACAGTTTCGTGAGCCTCGATGGCCGACGCTCCAGTGCCGACGACGAGCAGGCCTGAGACAACGCGCCGCAAGGCACGGAGTCCACGCATGCCGGTCCGCAGCCTGGAGGTGGCTCTTCACAGCACGCCGGTCTCGGTTCGGTCGCAGTCGCTGCTCGATGTCGTTGACAACCTGATCGACAAGGGCGTGGCGCTCGATGCGGAGGTCGTGCTCGGTCTGGCCGACGTGGATCTCCTGTACCTGCGTGCAGGTGCGCTGCTGGCCGCGGCCGATCGTGTGTTCCCGAAGGGGAAGAGAAGTCGACGTGTCAGGCCGGCCGCACCTGTGCAGACGCTCAGTGCGCCCAGCGCGTCGCGCCCCCTCATCTCCAGCACCGCGCGATCGGGATCTGCGATGCCGGTGCCGACGAAGAAATCAGCAGCCGTCGGACGGGGCAGGGCACCAGTCGAATCCGACGAGACCAGCCGCTCGGTGATCCGGCTCGTGCTGACGCTCGTCGAATTCGTCCGTCAGTTGCTCGAGCGGCAGGCCGTGCGCCGCGTGCGCGAGAAGACGTTGACGGCTGAGGAAGTCGAGCGTCTGGGTACGGCCCTGATGCACCTCGAATCGACCGTGCACGAGCTTGCGGAACGTCACGGGCTGGATCCGACCGACCTCAACCTCGATCTCGGTCCGCTCGGCACGCTGCGCTAGAGCGATCATCGCCGGTGACTGGCAGTTGGCTTGCTCCCTTCGGCCACTGGAGGTGGGCTATGCCGGCGACAGTCGACTCGGTGATCGCAAACTGGCCGGAAGAGCCGCGGGAGTCAGCGAAGCGTCTGATCGAGCAGTACGGACCGCCTCAGGAGTACACCGCGTCCCAGCTGATCTGGCACAGGACGCACGATGGCTGGAAGCGGACGATCCTCACGGCCGAGGAGACTCCACACGAGTTCCCGGCTCACCACATGGATTTCCTCGAACAGTTCATCGACTACCGCGTGCCCGTGGAGATGTTCTCGGCGCTGGCCGCGTATGACGGCAGCGTGGTGGCCGACCGGACCAGGGGAGAACTGTCGGCACGCTGCGGCGGCACGTCCATGAATTTCGTCGCTGTCAACCTGGCGCACGACATCGTGGCGGGCATACGAACCATCGACGAGGCGCGCGCGGAATATCTGCGCCTCTATCGCGCATTCGAGCAGGGTGAGAAGCCGGAGTACACGCAAGGCTTCCAGTTCGATCGATCAAACGGAGATACTCGAGACCCCGACGAACCAGCATGACCTGGTACTCACGCACCGTTGGATGTCGTCGCGGGACCTTGACGCAGATCTCCCATGTGATATGAACATTGCGCCCCCGGAGTGCGTGATGACGATCGTTGCCAGAACACAGCCGTGGTGGTGTAGAGGTCTGGTGTGTGCCGCCATCGCGGTCTCCAGTGGCCAGGGGGCGTTCGAAGCACGCCAGCCAGCAACGCCACCGGCGACCGCTGTTCAGGTGCGTGTCAAGACCATCATCAATTTCACCGTGCCGCTGGTGGGACAGCAGGTCCGAGTCGTCGATGGTGTGGTCAGCCGAGTCGCGAGCCCTCGACTCGTGATCCTCTCAGGGACCGGGCTGCATGCGCCACTCAGTCTTGATTCGGTGGCGGTCATCGTGGAAACGGGAACCGCCATGATCAGCACCGGCGAGCAGGTCATGGTGACCGGCGTCGTCCACGGGTTCGTCGCGCAGCAGGAAGATGTCGGTCGGCCACTGATTGGGACCTTGACGATGGCGGAACGCGAGGCACTCCGAAAGCGCCCGTTGCTGGTTGCCAGCTCGTCCATGAGCTTCGTGAGGCGGTGACGCGCGCCGTCACGCCTGTAGTTCTTACAAGCTCTCGCCCTATTCAGCGCTATGTCTGATCACCCAATCGCGGCTGACGTAGCCGAGATTGGTGGGGGTTGTTCGCCGGGATCTGAATAAAGCGGCCACGAGTGAGACGACCACCGCACTCGAGATCATCCAGAACGTATCCATGTCCGCTTCTCCTTCGCGAGTCCTGCCTCGGCGGTGAGACTCCGCGCGCGCCAGCGTGCAAATGGCGGTCCCAGATGCAGAGGCGAGTGCTACCGAGTAAGACGAAAAAACTCGCTGAACCGAACGAGGGTAGGCGCTCTGGTCTGACTAGATGGG
>JAICEG010000154.1 GCA_025924295.1 Vicinamibacteria bacterium | reverse complement strand
TGTGTCTCGTGCCCGGTTGCCCGAGGTCCGTCGTGCGCGTGAAGTCAATTGTTGCACTGCACCTGTCGTTTCCGTGTGTCGTAGCGCGAGGAGTGCGGTTGGTGCGCGCAGGCATCAGCATGGTGTGGATCGTGGCGGTTGATGAACGCCGCCGCGAAGATCAGAAGGTAAGAATCGGGCGCTCGCTTGTCAATCGATTTGGAAAAAATAAATCAGTTGACATTGATTGCGCATGCGCGATCAATGTCGCCGCTTTCGATGAGTTGCGAGATCTCGTGGATATCGCGCGATGGTGGACGATCGGATCCCAGGATCGGCACGCGCTCACGCACGAGCGCGTGCACGCGCGCCAGCGGTGCAGAGGTCGCGAGTCCTTCGAGCAGATCGATCGCCTGGCACGCGCACAGCATCTCGATCGCGATGACGTCGCGCGTGAGCGCAACGGCGCGTTCGACCTTGAGCGCCGCCGCCATGCTCATGCTCACGTGATCTTCCTTGTTGCCCGACGTCGGGATCGTGTCGACGCTCGCCGGATGCGCGAGCGTCTTGAGCTCGGAGGTGAGCGCGGCCGCAGTCACCTGCGCCATCATCAGGCCCGACTGCAGTCCGCCATGGCGCGTCAGGAACGCGGGAAGGCCGCTGCTCGCCGGGTTGACCAGGCGATCGGAGCGACGTTCGCTGATCGTGGCCAGGTGCGTGAGGCCGATCGCCAGCACGTCGGCCGCCACGGCGACCGGCGCGCCATGAAAGTTGCCGCCCGAGATGATCTCGCCGGTCTCGGCAAAGACCATCGGGTTGTCGGTCGCGGCGTTGGCCTCGGCGAGGAACGTCCGTTCGGCGAAGTGAACGGCATCGCGCGCTGCGCCGTGCACCTGTGGCGCGCAACGCATCGAGTAGGCGTCCTGGACGCGGCCGCAATTGGCGTGGGCGGCATTGATGAGGCTTCCGGCCATCAGATTCCGGAGGTTTTCTGCCGCTAACGCCTGTCCGTCCAGCCCGCGGGCAGCGTGGATGCGGGGGTCGAAGGGACGCGTCGAGCCCTGCAGGCCGTCGATGCTCAGCGCCGCCGCAATGTCAGCGGCCCGCACCAGGCGCAAGGACGAGCGGAGCGCCAGGCCGAGCAGCGCCGTTGACGGCTGTGTGCCGTTGATCAGCGCGAGCCCCTCCTTGGGTTCGAGCACGACGGGCGTCAAGCCGGCGCGCGCGAGTCCCTCGGCTCCCGGCAGGCGTCGATCGCCGTGCCACACTTCGCCTTCGCCGATGAGGACGAGCGCCAGATGTGCGAGCGGCGCCAGATCGCCGCTGGCACCCACCGAGCCGCGCGACGGGACCACGGGATGGACGCCCTGGTTGAGGAGCGCGATCAGTCGTTCGAGTGTTTCGAGTCGAATGCCTGAGTAGCCCTTGGCCAGCACGTTGGCGCGCAGCGCCATCGTCGCGCGCACGACTGGGATCGACAGCGGCTCGCCCACGCCGGCGGCGTGGCTGCGGAGCAGGTTGACCTGCAGTTCGGCGAGCGACTCAGCGGGGATGCGAACCTCAGCGAAGCTGCCGAATCCGGTGTTGATCCCGTAGGCAGGCTGGTCGCCGCGCGCGAACGCATCGACGACCGTGCGCGCCGCGTTGACACGGTTACGCGCACCGTCGGTGAGCGCGACCGGCGCGTGGTCGAAGGCGATCGCGGAGAGATCGTCGAGCGTCAGCGAGTGGCCGTCCAGTTGAACCATTTTCGGTTTGATGATTTGTGATCCGTGATTGGTTGTTGGTTGATGATTCGCGATCGGTGATTGGGTTTCCACCCATCACAGATCAGCCCTCGTCGATCACCAAAGAATCGACAATCACGAATCCAAAAATCGACAATGCTTTACGCCTGTGGAGTACGATATACCCGAATGTCGAAGACCAACATCGCAGTGCTCGGGGCGCAGTGGGGCGACGAGGGCAAGGGCAAGATCGTCGACATGCTCACGCCGCATTTTTCGGCGGTTGCGCGCTACCAGGGCGGTCACAACGCCGGGCACACCGTGTACGTCAAGGGCACGAAGTTCGTCCTGCACCTGATCCCGTCGGGCATCCTGCATCCCGGCGTGACGTGCGTGATCGGCAATGGTGTGGTCATCGATCCGCAGGCGCTCTTTGCCGAGATCGACGAGCTCGGGCGCGCCGGCATCGGCGTTGACGGCCGGCTGCTCGTCAGCGAGAAGGCGCACATCATTCTGCCGTATCACCGCGAGCTCGACGTCCTGTCGGAAGCACGCCGCGGTGAACGCAAGATTGGTACGACATCGCGCGGCATCGGACCCGCCTACGAGGACAAGATCGGGCGGCGGGGCATCCGGGTCTGCGACCTGCTTGGCGATCGCGATGCGCTGGCCGAGGAAGTGCGGGAGAACGTCAGCGCCCGGAACCGCATCATCAAGGATTCCACGCTCGACTGGAAACCGGTCTTCGATCAGATCGTGGCGGCGGGAGAGCGGATGCGGCCGTGGGTGACCGACGCGTCGCTGGCGCTGCATCGCCTGATGGCCGACGGCAAGAACGTGATGTTCGAGGGCGCACAGGCGACATTGCTCGACATCGATCACGGGACGTATCCGTTCGTGACGTCGTCGAATGCATCAGTGGGAGGTGTGTGCACCGGTCTCGGCGTGCCGCCTCGTGCGATCGGCGGTGTGCTCGGAGTGGCCAAGGCGTACACGACGCGGGTCGGCGAGGGGCCGCTGCCGACGGAACTGTCGGGCGAGTTGGCCGACCGCCTGCGGGAAAGCGGTCAGGAGTACGGCGCCTCGACGGGGCGGCCTCGCCGCTGCGGATGGTTCGATGCGGTCGTCGTTCGTTACTCCGCGCGCATCAACGGCCTCGACGCGCTGGCGCTGACGAAGCTGGATGTCTTGGATGGACTGTCGGAGGTGTTGATCTGCACGGGCTATCGCACGAATGGCGGAACGCTGAATGAGTTTCCTGCCGATCTGCGATGCCTTGCGGGCGCCGAGCCGATCTACGAACGGATGCCGGGCTGGTCGTCGCCGACGCGAGGCGTGACCCGCTTCGAAGATCTCCCGGAAGAGGCGCGCCGATACGTTCGCCGTCTCGAGGAGGTCACCGGCGTCGACTGCGCGATCATCTCGACTGGCTCCGATCGGACCGAGACGATCCTGGAGACCGGCTCGGTCGTCGAGCGCTGGCTGGCGGCGAGGTGATCGACAGGATTTACGGGATCCTGTTCTGCTCGATGAAGCGGTCGAGGTTTCCCGACTCGGCATCGAAGAACTCGATGCCCGCACGGTAGCGCGGTCCGGTCTTGGGCATCTCGAAGGCCGCCCAGGCGACGCCGGCCTGGCACCGGATCGGACGCTCCTCATCCGGCAGGACCATGCGCACGCGCTGATTCGGCCGGAGAATCGTGAGCGAGATCACCTGAGCCCCGACGACCGACAGGTCGATGAGGGTCGCCGGGCTTCCATCGATCAGCACTTCCACGCCTTCGACGATCTTCACGCGCGGGGCGCGGCGGGTCCCGCGTTGATCGAGTTTGACAGGAGCGGCTTCCGGGCTGGCCGGTGCCGCTTCCGGCTGTGTGACGTCTTCACTCTCACCTTCGTGAGAGACGATGCGGATCTCGCACTTGCGCAGCTTGGGATCGGCCTTGATGCGCTTGATCAGTGCGGCGCCGCGCGAGGTGGCGGCGAACTGCCGTTCGAGCGCGATGACCTTTGGACGGTCACGGGTGATCGCTTCGAGCGCTTTCAGCGCGTCGGCATCTGAGAAGGCCAGCGCATCACCAAACTCGCCCTGCTCCTGGAGCGCCGGCAGGTATTCAGGAGCAGCGACAATCACGGTATCGGGCACGTCCGAGGCATCTCCTCCATTACACGCCAGGAAGAATGCCAGTCTAACGCGATTTGCGGTTTGCAGGGAGAATGAGCGACGTGGAACTTGCAGTGCGATGCCAAAACCTGCAGAAACGCTATGGCGACGTGGTGGCCGTCGACGGCTTGTCGTTCGAGGTGCGTCGCGGCGAGTGCTACGGGTTGCTCGGGCCCAATGGGGCGGGCAAGACCACCACGATCGAGATCCTGGAAGGGCTGCTGGCACCTGATGGCGGCGATGTCGAGGTGCTCGGCCGTCGATGGAAGACCGACGAGCAGGAACTCAGGCAGCGGCTCGGCGTCCAGCTTCAGGAAACGCAGTTCACCGACAAGCTGACGGTCGAGGAAACGATTCGTCTGTTCCGATCGTTCTACCATCGCGGCAAGACGATCGATGAACTGCTCGGGCTGGTGGAGCTCGAGGGCAAGCGTGGCAGCTGGGTCGTGAAGCTCTCGGGTGGGCAGAAGCAGCGGCTCTCGATCGCATGCGCGCTCGCCGGTGACCCCGACCTGCTGTTCCTGGATGAACCGACGACCGGGCTGGATCCGCAGTCGCGCCGGCAGTTGTGGAACGTCCTGACCCGCTTCCGCGAGAGCGGCGGCACGGTGCTCCTGACCACGCATTACATGGACGAGGCCCAGACGCTGTGCGACCGGGTGGCGATCGTCGACCACGGCCACGTCATCGCCGAAGACACGCCGAAGGCGCTCATCGCATCGCTGGGCGCGCCGAAGGTCGTCGTCCACGAAGGAACGCTCGAGGATGTCTTCATGTCGCTCACCGGGCGGCATCTGCGGGAAGCATAGGCAACCACGTGTCCACAGGCGCGCATCGCGGAACCCATCCCCCCCTCATCGAGCTGATGCTGGCGCGGCTGCGCGAGTTCGTACGCGAGCCCGAAGCACTGTTCTGGATGTTCCTCTTTCCGATCGTGTTGTCGGTTGCGATGGCGATCGCCTTTCCATCGGGCGCGGGACAGGCCGTTCGGGTCGGCGTGATTGCAGGACCTCACACCGACGCGCTTCGAAAGACGCTTGCCGGCTCGAAGGACATCGTTGTCCGCGAGCTGTCTCCCGATGACCAGATGCGTGCGCTGCGCAATGGCGACGTTCACGTCATCGTCACGGGCGGCAACCCGCCGACCTATCGTTTCGATCCCACGCGCGAAGAGAGCAAGCTCGCACAACTGGTCGTGGACGATGTGCTGAAGCGCGCGGCGGGGAGGACCGAGCCGTGGCAGGCCCACGAAGATCTGATCCAGGTTCCGGGGTCGCGCTACGTCGACTGGCTCATCCCGGGCATCATCAGCCTCGGCATCATGAACAACGGCCTGTGGAGCATCGGTTTCATGACCGTTCAGGCACGGCTGCGCAAGCTGCTCAAGCGCCTGGCGGCCAGCCCGATGCAGAAGCGCGACTTCCTCATGGCACCGATCATTGCGCGGCTCGCGTTCCTCGGCCCTGAGGTCGCGGTGCCCCTGGTGTTCGGATGGTTCGCGTTCAGCATGCCGATTCGGGGCGGGATCGTGAGCATTGCCATCGTGTCGATTGTGGGTGCCCTCATGTGGGGCGCGGTCGGCATGCTGATGGGCAGCCGTGCCCGCACGTTCGAGGCCGCTTCGGGCTTGATGAACCTGATATCGGTGCCGATGTGGGTTCTCAGCGGGGTGTTCTTTTCCTCGTCGAATTTCCCCGACGTGGTGCAGCCTTTCATTCAGGCACTGCCGCTGACCGCCCTCATCGACGCGATGCGCGGCGTCATCCTCGAGGGGTCGACGTTGGTGAGCATCTGGCACGAGCTGGCGATCATGGCTGCCTGGACCGTTGTGCCGTTTGCGGTGGCGCTGAAGATCTTCAGGTGGCGATAGGCCCGATGACGTTTTTGGCGTTCACATCGAGACGAAGGCCCTGGAACGACGGCGCTCGCAGCACGCCCGCTGCGGTTCGCTCGATGAACGCGGCCTCGCAGACGAGCGTCGGCCGGACCCAGTGTCCCGTGCGGATGAGAGGCGCGGGCGGCAGTGGATCGAATGGGCATGCCCGCAGCTCGAGTGCCTCCAATTGTTTTCGCAGTTCGAGTGCCAGGGCACGAGTGAAGCCGGTGCCAACCCGGCCGCAGTAGACCAGTTTCTTCCCCTGGTAGCGCCCGACGAGCAGTGCGCCGAGCTCCTCGGGGTGCCCCTCCTGGCGGGTGAAGCCGCCAATCACGAACAGATCGCGGCGAAGACACTTGATCTTCCGCCAGCTGTCCCGTCGTCCGGGCTGATAGGGAAGGTCTCGCCGCTTGGAGATGATCCCCTCCAGCCCCATGCGGCACACCTGATCAAAGACGTCGCTGCCGCGCCCTTCGACATGTTCGGTGTACCGGATGAGCCCGGTCTTCGACGGTCCGAGCAGCTGCAGCAGGCGACCCTTACGCCGTTCGAGCGGCAGCCGAGCGACCCGTTCGCCTTCCAGGTGGATGAGATCGAACGCGAAGTAGACGAGCCCTTTTCGCTTGCTCCCCCTTGCGGCGACCGCCTGCTGCATCGCCTCGAAGCTCGGTCGTCCGTCGGGCCGCATCACAACGAGCTCGCCGTCGATCAGGGCGTCGTTGATGCCGAGCGCGCGGACGGCGTCGGCGACCTCGGGAAACTTCGGCGTCCAGTCGAGGCCATTGCGGCTGATCAACCGGACTTGGCCGCCGGCAACCATGCAGCCCACGCGATAGCCATCGAGCTTGATTTCGTGCACCCACTCGTCGCCCGCAGGCGGCGTCCGGGCGGACGTCGCCAGTTGTGGGGCGTACTCCGGAACGGCCATGGGGTAAGCGTACTGCCGAACGAAGAACGAAGAACTAAGAACGAAGAACCGAGGACGAAGGACGAAGGACGGACCAAGAACTAGGTACGAAGGCCCAAGGACCAGTAGAGTGGAGACATGAGCTCAGTCCCGCACACAGAAGTCTGGCAGCGAGGGCCGGTTCCCGGCTTCGATCCGCTGCTGATGCCCGTCGTTCACGCTCTGCTGCAGGTGCGCGAGGATCTCGAACGCCTCGCAGGGCAGGTTCCATCCGAGCAGGTGTGGCTGCGCCCTGGCGGCGCCGCCTCGATTGGTTTCCACGTTCGTCACACCGGAGGCGCACTCGATCGACTCTTCACCTACGCGCGAGGAGAGGCACTCTCCGACGCGCAGCGAGCGGCCCTGCGTGAAGAAGGAGCCGCCGGCGATCCGCCAGCGCCGCTGTCGGCAGTCGTGAGCGGAGTCGACACCATCATCGACAAGGCATTGCAGCAGTTGGCTGCTACTTCGAGAGAGTCGCTGCTCGAGGAACGGAAACTCGGACGAGCGGGCCTGCCGACGACAGTCCTCGGGCTTCTGTTTCACGCGGCGGAGCACTGCACACGCCACGTGGGACAGGCGATCACGACCGCGAAGATCGTGACGGCTCCGGGCCCCCAGCACTAGGTTCTGGCAGGACGTCTGGGTTGGGACTCCGGGCTCCCGGCCAAAGCCGGGAGCCCAGAGTCGAGAGCCATCAGAAGTTACACCAGTAGCCGGCGATTCGCGTGGCCGCCGCGTCAGAGGGATTGAGCCCCATCTTGCGCGCGGTGCGTCGTGCATGCAGCTCGCAGTGCCGCTCGACATCGGCGGCCGCCTTGAGTACCGAGTCGAGGTCGATCGACGGTTTCCCTTCCGAGTAGCGAACGGCGCGTTCGCCGAGCATCATCGCCACGCTCGTGACGTTGGAGCGATCCCGCTGCCAGCGGTCGCCGAAGGCCTTCATTGCGGACAGGAACTTGGCGCGATAGTTATCGCGGATCCAGACCACGGCGTCATAGTCGATCGTCGTGCGCATGCCGACAGCCTGGCCGAGTGCGAAGAGACACTCGTCCATGATGTAGTCGACCTGGCGTTCGAGCTCCAGTGCGTTGACGGGAGATGTCGAGTCGACGAGCGCGCTCGTGACTGTCGCGTCCGATCGAGTAGCGATGCCGGTGTGAATCGAGATGCGCGGTTCTTGTGTGTTCACTACAGGTCTCCTTCGCAGAATGTGGGCCGCACGTCAGTTCGGACGCGTTGGAAAGCAAGAACGCCGAGCTCGTGCATTCGGTACAGAGGGCAGAGGGAACTACTGCTCGCCCAGTCGCTGCGGTGCCACGCCGTCGCGCTCCGCGCTCATGCGGCATCCGGTCTCGACGTCGTGCGAGGCCAGCGCCGCAGTCTGGAGATCGATGCTTGGTCGTTCGGCGGCGTGAAACAGCGCGCGCTGGCCAAGAAAGCGGCCGACAGCGGTCACACGTTTCCGATCCTTGAGCCACGAGTTGCCGTTCACCGTCATGGCGTGGAGGAAGAAGGCGCGATACCGTGCCCGCCACCACTGAATGACATTGAAATCGATGCTCTTCTCAGTGCCAACGGCCTGGCCGACGGCAAAGAAACAGTCATTCAGGATGTAGTCCACTTCTTGCGCTGGCGTCATGGCGACCTCGAGGTTCGAAAAAGTGCGTTCGATCGGAGAACGTCACTCGAGCTCACCCGGTACAGGAAATTTTGATCAGCTGGCCTGCGGGAAGAGATGGCCGTGGAGCCAACGCAGTCGTGTCCGCAGGTCCGACGCGCTGACCGGGCGTCGCGCGGCCACTGGAGAAAGCGCGTCATTGAGGAACGCCGCGAACGACGAGGGGCATTCGGGCCGGAAGTCGCGAATGTCCGGCAGGGCGCCACGCTGAATCGTCTTGACGAGATCGACGACGGACTCCCCGGCCAGCGGATGGCGGCCGGCATACGCCTCGTAGAGGACCAGGCTCAGACCCCAGAGATCGAACGATGGCTGGGGAACCTGTCCGGCAAGCGCCTCTGGGGACAAGTACAACGGTGTGCCCACCAGCTGCTGCGTGATCGTCAGGCTGGTCGTCGGCTCGGTCCCCCATGCGAGTTCGGCAACGAGACCGGGATCGCTCGGGAGCACTGCCGGAAGAGTGCCGGCCCCGCGTGAGCGGTCGAGAATGGCCGCCAGGCCGAAATCGAGGATCTTCGGCACCCCTTCCGATGTGTAGCCGATGTTGCTTGGCTTGATGTCGCGGTGCAGGACGCCTGAACCGTGCACGCGGTCGAGCGCGTCGGCCAGCAGCGTGCCGAGATCGATGACCTCTTCGAGAGCAATCGGCCCGCGACGGAGCGAATCGAGCAGCGTTCCGCCTTCGAGATACTCGAAGATCAGGAGCGGCGTGCCTTTCCACTCCTCGGCGCCATAGATCAGTGCGAGATTGGGATGAAGGACGTTGGCGATTGCTCGCGCTTCACGGTGGAGCCGCGAGGCATGCTTGAGGCGAATCGCCGGCAGCGTCTTGATCGCGACTTTGCGGTCGAGCGCCAGGTCGACCGCCAGGTAGACGACACCCGTTCCACCGGAGCCGATGAACCGCTCGACCTGGAACTTGCCCTTGACGTTGAGCGGCAGCGCCGCCTCCACCGTCGTGGCGCCGCAGGAACAGCGTGTGGTCATGGGCCGCCACATCGAACGGCATTCTGGACATCGGGCCGCTGGTTCGTTCTCCCAGTCGGTAATCGTGTCTTCGGACGCGCCGGGTCCAGACAGCGTCGGTGTGCGCTCGCGCAGCTGGCTGTTTTCCAGCTTCAGCGACGCCTGCCCGCTCATCGCGGTGATCAACATGCAGTCCCG
Organism: Vicinamibacteria bacterium; assembly: GCA_025924295.1. GTDB lineage: Bacteria > Acidobacteriota > Vicinamibacteria > Vicinamibacterales > UBA2999 > Gp6-AA40. The sequence continues at coordinate 1,069 of JAICEG010000154.1, read as the reverse complement.
CTCGGTATAGGGAAGTCCGTTGACCCCTTCTCCGATACCCACGACGCCAAGCAGCATTCCCGGCGAACCGAGCAGCGGCGAGAACAACCCGAATCCGGTGCTCGCCAGCCAGGCACGATCGCCGGGTGGCAGCAGACCGGCGACGGGGCCATCGGCGCGGTAGCTCAGTTGAATCTCGGTGCGAATCGAGCGCAGCAAGTCGAGCAGTGCCGAGCCCTGGCGCAGCGGTGGCACGCTGCTGTCGAGCGACACCAGCTGTCCGTTTCGATCGTCCACCAGCAGGACGGCCACGGAACCGGGGTTCACCGCGCGCTCGATTTCCCGTTTCAGAACGCTGGAAATGTCGCGAATGGTCCGCGCTGATCTGAGGCCGCGTTCCAGCCTGGCCAGCGACTCGGTGTGGTCGGCCGCCTCGCGCCGGAACCAGCGATCGACATGCCGAAGGATCTGGTGACGGAAGGTGAGCACGCCGAAGCTGAGGATCGAGAGGAGCAGCGGCTCGTACGGCCGTCGTACGGTCAGGTACTCCTCGACCCGGAGCTCGCGGTGACGATAGATGTCGAAGACGACGTACAGGAGCGGAAGCAGGATCGCGCACCACACCGAGGTCTTTGCCAACCCGTACTGAATCGTCCGGCGCAGGACGAGATGGAGATCCATCACGTGGTTGACAGCGACGGCATAGGCGGTCGTCGGCACCATCGATGCCAGCGCGATGTAGAGAATCGCCCCGACGCGATCGCGCCACCATGGGCTACCGAGTGCTGGTACGAGAGGCGTCACCAGTACCGCGATGATCATGGGTGAGAGGGCAAGACCGAGTGAGCCCACGAACCACGAGACCTTCCTGCGGTTCGCGGCCGTTTCCACGCGCGACTTCCAGATCAAATAGGGGATCGCGGGCGCGATCACCGCGAAGAGCAGAGGCCAATACAGAAGGGTCGACGCGGTTCGGTCAAGAAGCCAAAGCGCGCTGCGCTCGGGAATGAAGGAGAGCCCGAGAACGGCGTTTGCACTGAACAATACGAGACCGAGAACACTCGTCACGATCAGAAAACCCCGGCCCATC
>JAICEG010000153.1 GCA_025924295.1 Vicinamibacteria bacterium | reverse complement strand
TTCATCGTCGAACGTGGTGCCAAGGGGCTTCGTGCCGGGAAGAAGGAAAACAAGCTCGGGATGAGAGCGAGCGAAACGAGCGAGGTCATTTTCGAGCAGTGCCGTGTTCCAGCATCGCAGATGGTGGGAGTCGAAGGTCAGGGGTTCATCAATGCGCTGCAGGTGCTCGATGCCGGACGCATCGGCATCGCGGCTCTTGCCGTCGGGCTCGCGCAGGGTGCCTACGAAGCGGCGCGCAGCTATGCGTTCGAGCGCAAGCAGTTCGGTCAGCCGATCGGGGCATTCCAGAGCGTGCGTGCGAAGTTGGTTGACGCCGCGACGCACATCGAAGGGGCGCGCCTGTTGACGTATCGCGCCGCCGCCATGAAGGACGAGGGGCGCCGCACGACGCTGGAGGCGGCGATGGCCAAGCTCTACTCGAGCGAGGTCGCCGTCCGCGTTGCCGAGGACGGCGTGCAGATCTACGGCGGGTACGGCTTCGTCAAAGACTATCCAGCCGAGAAATTCTTCCGCGACGTCAAGCTCACCACGATCGGCGAGGGCACGAGCGAGATTCAGCGCCTTGTCATTGCCCGTCAGCTGCTCGCCACCGACTAAATTCGCAAGGGGGTCGGGGGTCATTTGATGAGGACACTCGGCCCGCGATAGTCTCCAACTGTCCACGTCAAATGACCCCCGACCCCCTTACAGATCTGTCCGCGCGTGTGGTCGCGGGTGATGTCAGAGCAATTGCCAGGGCGATATCGCTCGTCGAAGACGATGGACCGGCAGGACGAGATCTGATTCGCGCCATTTATCCGCGCACGGGCCGCGCGTTTCTGGTGGGCATCACCGGCGCTCCGGGCACGGGCAAGAGCACGCTGGTCGATCGCCTCATCGCCGAGATTCGAAGTTCCGGTCTCAAGGTCGGCGTGATCGCTGTCGATCCGACGAGCCCGTTCTCCGGAGGAGCCGTGCTCGGGGATCGCGTCAGGATGAACGCGCACGCGGGCGACACCGGCGTGTTCATTCGAAGCATGGCGACGCGTGGACATCTTGGCGGGCTTGCACGCGCGACCTCCGACGCTGCGCTCGTCCTCGACGCCGCGGGCTGCGACATCGTGATCATCGAGACGGTAGGCGTCGGGCAGGACGAAGTGGACATCGTCTCGGCCGCCGACATTTCGATCGTCCTGCTCGTTCCCGGTGCCGGAGACGATCTCCAGGCGATCAAAGCGGGAGTCATGGAGATCGGCGACATCTTCGTCGTGAACAAGGCCGATCGCGAGGGCGCGGACCGCGTGGTCCAGGGTGTTGCCTCGAACCTGTCGCTCAAGGCCTATGACGCGTCGGAGTGGAAGCCGCCGATCGTGAAGACCGAGGCGACGACGGGAGCCGGCGTCGACACGTTGTGGAAGGACGTGGGACGGTTCCGGGAGTGGGCGGCAACACATCGCCCGGAACATCGCCGGCAGCGATATCGGGCTCGACTGCGCGACGTGCTGGCGACCTCATTCCTGCAGCACGTGGACAGGGTGCTCCCGGCAGGGGAGTTCGATCGCCTGGTCGAGGCTGTCAGCGAGCGAACGCGCGATCCATACTCGGTAGTTCAGGACCTCATGAATCGAATGCTGCATCCCGAGTCCCGAATCCCGGACCACGAGCGCCGATGAGAGCAGTCCTCGATCACGTCGGCATCGCCGTGCAGGACATCGAGAAGGCGCTCGCCTTTTACGGAGAAGCGCTGGGGCTCCAGATCGAAGCGCCCGAAGACGTCACGACCGAGCGCGTCAGAGCGCGCGCGATCCCGGTGGGTGGTCCGGCGCTGGAACTACTGGAAGCCACGGCCCCCGATTCACCCATCGCGACCTACATCGGCAAGCGCGGGCCCGGGCTCCACCATGTGACGCTGCGCGTCGATGACATCCGCGCGGCGCTTGCGAACCTCGCTGCCCGGGGAGTTCGCCTGATCAACTCCGAGCCGCGACCCGGTGCCGAGGGTTCGCTGGTCGCCTTCATTCATCCCTCGGCCGCCCACGGAGTGCTGGTCGAGCTCAAACAGAGCGCCGCGCCGGACGTCAGGCTCGAGGTGAAGAGCATCGCTTTCGGCGACCTGCAGCTGACGACGCTGAACGACGGGCCGTTCAGGCTCGACGGTGGTGCGATGTTCGGCGTGGTGCCGCGGCCGTTGTGGGAGAAGTTGAGCCCGCCAGACGACCACAACCGCATTCAGCTGGCGATGCGCCCGTTGCTCGTCGAGGCGTCATGGGGGCGGATGCTGATCGATTGCGGAGCCGGCGACAAGATGGGCCCCAAACAGGTGGACATCTACGCGCTCGATCGCAGTCGGACACTCGATCATGCGCTGGACACCGTGAAGCTGACGTCGGAGTCAATCGACATCGCGCTCGCGACGCATCTTCACTTCGATCACTTCGGCGGTGCGACGGCGCAGGTCGATGGTGCACTGCGTCCGCACTTTGCGAACGCGCGATACCTGATTCGCGCGGCCGAGTGGGAGGATGCGACGCATCCACACGAACGCAATCGCGCGAGCTATCTGCAGGAAGATTTCGTCCCTCTGAAGTCGGCCGGCGTGGTCGATTTCTTCCCTGACGACTGCACGATCAAGCCGGGCGTTCGCGTCGAGCGGACCGGCGGTCATACCGGCCAGCACCAGATCGTGTATCTCGAGTCGGGCGGGCGGACCGGTGTGTTCGTGGCGGACATGATCCCGACGACGGCCCACCTGCAGGATCCATGGGTAATGGGTTACGACCTGTTCCCGATGGAAACGCTCGCGTTCAAGAAGCGGTTCATTCGCGAAGCCATCGAGCGCGAGTACCTGATTTTCTTCGAGCACGATCCGAAAGTGGCCGCCGGTTACATACGCGAGACCGGCGGCAAGAGGTTCGTGGAACAAGTACTGTAGAACCGGGACGAGAGACCGGAGACCGGAGATCGATTGGACAACGTTCAGATTGGCATCATTGGCGGCAGCGGCCTGTACGACATGGCCGACGTCACGGATCGGAAAGAAGTCACACTCAGCACGCCGTTCGGCGATCCGTCGGGACCGTACCTGCTGGGCACCCTGCGTGGGAAGCGCGTCGCGTTTCTCGCTCGCCACGGCGCCGGTCACCGGTTGCTCCCGTTCGAATTGAACTTCCGCGCCAACATCTACGGCATGAAACTGCTCGGTGTCGAATACATCCTCTCGGCCAGTGCGGTTGGCAGCCTCAAAGAGGAGTACAAGCCGCTCGATATCGTCATTCCCGATCAGTTCATCGATCGGACGACGGGCCGCACCAGCACGTTCTTCGGGCGTGGCCTTGCGGCGCACGTCGGGTTTGCACATCCCTTCTGCAAGCTTCTCAGCCGGCTGGTCAGCGAAAGCGGGCAGGAGTCCGGGGCGGCCGTGCATACCGGCGGCACGTACGTCTGCATGGAGGGCCCGCAGTTTTCGACGCTCGCCGAGTCGAAGTTGTACCGCTCGTGGGGAGCGGATATCATTGGAATGACCAACCTGCAGGAAGCCAAGCTCGCGCGCGAGGCCGAGATCTGTTACTCCACGATCGCGCTCGTCACCGACTACGACTGCTGGCATCCCGACCACGACTCGGTCACCGTGGACATGATCATCGCGAATTTGATGCAGAACGCCAGGACAGCGCAACACATCATCGCCAAAGCGGTCGAAGGCCTCCCCTACGAGCGGTCGTGCGAATGCGCGTCGGCGCTCAAGTACGCCCTCATTACCCGCCCGGATGCGATCCCGCCGCAGGTCAGGCAGGACTTGGCACCGCTGGTTGGTAAGTATCTGCAAACGACGTAACCGAGAGATCAAGGAGAGAACCGCTGATGAGTAATGCCAAGTTCGATGTCACTGCGATCGGCAACGCCATTGTCGACGTGATTGCCCAGGCCGACGACGCCCTGCTCGTCTCGCACAACCTGCCCAAGGGCGCGATGAACCTGATCGACGCCGAGATGGCCGAGAAGCTGTACGGCATCATGGGACCTGGCAAGGAGGCGTCCGGCGGATCGGCGGGGAACACCATTGCCGGCATCGCGATGCTCGGAGGAAAGACGGCGTACATCGGCAAGGTGGCTGACGATCAGCTCGGCAAGATCTTTACGCACGATATCCGCGCCGCCGGCGTGACCTACGACACGCGGCCGCTGACCGGGGGGCTTCCGACAGCGCGCAGCCTGATCTTCGTGACGCCTGACGCGCAGCGGACGATGCAGACGTTCCTCGGCGCGTGCACACAGCTCGGCCCCGAGGACGTCAACATGGATCACGTCAGCGCCTCGAAGGTGATCTACATGGAGGGCTACCTGTGGGACCTGCCGCGCGCGAAGCAGGCGATGCTCGATGCGGCGATGAAAGCCAAGGAGAACGGGGTCAAGGTCTCGCTCACGCTGTCGGACGCATTCTGCGTCGCGCGCTTCCGCGACGAATTCCTCGATCTGGCGGAGAAGTACGTCGACATCCTGTTCGCGAACGAGAGCGAGATTCTGTCGCTCTACCAGACCGACGACTTCGACACGGCGCTGCAGCAGGTGCGCGAGCACTGCGAGATTGCGGCGCTGACGCGCAGCGAGAAGGGCTCGGTCGTGGTCAAGGGCAATGAGATCCACGTCATCGATGCCGTCAAGGGCGTCAAGGTCGTCGATACGACCGGCGCTGGCGACGCCTATGCTGCCGGGTTCCTCTACGCGTACACGCAGGGGACCGACCTGAAGACGGCGGGCAAGCTCGGTGGTGCGATGGCGGCGCAGGTGATCAGCCAGTACGGCCCACGCTCCGAGAAGGCCGATGTGCTGAAGCTCAAGGCCGGAGTGCTGTAGCGATCACCGATCGAACGACTCGCGCCGCGCCGACTCCGACAGCCGAATCGCGTAGCGGCTGGGATCTCGGCGAAACATCTCCTGCAACTCCGACAGACTTCCTGCTCCGCCATAGCTGATGGCGGAGCAGAGGTGCTTCAGCATGTCGCGCACGACCGGCCGCACCGACCCGCGTGCGGGCACGCTGATCTCGGTGCCCTCGGCGCCGAGCGCCTCGACGTCAGCTGATTCGGCATCCTCGACGTCGAGCCGATCGACGATCGCCTGCAGCGACGCCATCCCTCTGAAGACCTTGAAGGGGACCTTGACTGTCTTATGCGACTCGGGGATGACGACCGGTTTCTGCACCGTGTCGCCCGGTGTTTCGATCGTTCCCGCCAGCACGCTTCCCAGCATCACGGTGTCGCCACCGAAAAGAAGGGCCTGCGCGATGGCGCCATCCCTCTTGATCCCACCGTCAGCGATCAACGGCACTCGTCCGCCGGATGCTTCGCGGCAGGTGACGAGCGCCTCCACCTGGGGCACGCCGAAGTTCGTGTTCAGCCGGGTCGTGCATCCACCACCAGGACCGATACCGACCTTGATGCCGTTGACGCCTCGGTCGATCAGAAACTGGACGCCTTCAGCCGTGGCGACGTTGCCGGCAATCAGCTCGACATCGCCGAACTTCGCCCGGAAGGCATCGATGGCGCGACCCATGACCGCCGAGTGGCCGTGTGCGATGTCGATGACGATGACGTCAGCATCGGCGCGAAGCAACTCCGCGGCGCGTTCGAGGTAGTCCCCCTTCGCCCCGATCGCCGCGCCGACGCGAAGGCGTCCGTGATCGTCGCGCGTGGCAAAAGGCAGGCGCTTCTGCTTGATCAAATCCTTCGCCGTGACGAGCCCGAGCAGCCGGCCCTGGTCGTCGACCAGCGGAAGCTTCTTGACCTTGTGCGTCCGCATGGCCTCTTCAGCGGCGGCAGCCTCGATCGCGCCTTCGCGCACGACCAGGCGATCCCGCGGCGTCATGCGGTCGGCAACCGTCCTCGCGTGATCCGCGAAGCGCAAGTCGCGCGTCGTCAGCAACCCGGTCAGTCGTCGCGACTCGTCGACGACAACCAGTGTCCCGACGCCGGTGCGCTGCATGGTGCTGGCCGCTTCCGCCAGAGGCGCGTCTGCCCTGATGGTGTACGGGTCCCTGACGATCCCGTGCTGGCGGCGCTTGACGCGCTCGACTTCGCGAACCTGCGGCTCGATATCACCCGATCGGAATCCTCGATCGATGATGCCGATGCCGCCCTCCTCGGCGATGGCGATCGCCATCTCGGCTCGCGTGATGGTGTCCATGTTGGCCGAGACGATGGGCCGGCGCAGTCGGAGCCGCGTGGACAGCTGACACGACAGATCGATAGCCGTCGGATCACGCCGTTCGACGACGCTGTACTGCGGGTTGAAGAGAAAGTCGTCGAAAGTGCAGCCGCGAACGAGTTGAAGCAGGTTGGACATCGATTGGATTGTGGTCTCGGTTGTTCTCGCGGAGAAACTCAGCAAGCGTCGCGGAAGGAAGTGTAGTCGAAAGGCCAAACGTTGTTGAAACGGGAACGTCCCTTGCACCACTAGTGATCGAGGACGGAACGGTCAGTCGACCGAGGGGGTTGTTGTGAAGCGCCTGTGCCTGTTTGTGATCGCTCTTGGATTGGCCGTTGATACGCAGGCCCAAGTGACGCCTCCGACGTTCAGAGCCGGCGTCGATCTCGTGGCGCTCAATGTCGTCGTGACCGATTCGGCCGACAAGTTCGTCACCGGGCTGGCGCAGACGGACTTTTCAGTGTTCGAGGATGGGGTGCAGCAGGAGGTCTCGTTCTTTGGAGCGTCGGACGTGCCGCTCGACCTCGCGATTCTCCTCGATACCTCCGCCAGCATGACCGACAAGCTCGGGACGGCTCAGCAGGCAGCCATTGGACTGGTGTCGACGCTGCGCGCGGGTGACCGCATCTGCGTGATCGACATCAAGGATGCGACACAGATCCTGTTCCCGATGAGTGACGACACCGATGGGGCACGCGGCGCGATCCTCGCGACGACTGCCCGCGGTGGGACGGCACTCTACAACGGGACCTACCTCGCCATGAAAGAGATGGCGAAGCTTCGTCGCAGCGCCGCCGACGTCCGACGGCAGGCGATCGTCGTGCTCTCCGATGGCGCCGATACGGCCAGCCTCATGAGCTACGACGATGTGCTCGACCTGGCGAAGCAGAGTGGCATTGCCATTTATACAATTTCGTTGCGCTCGAAGTTCGAGCCTGTTCGCGCGTCGCGCTACTTCTCGCAGTCGGACTTCGCGATGAAGTCTCTCGCGCAGGAGACAGGGGCGAAGTCGTACTTCGCGAATGACGTGACTGAACTGGCCGCGATCTACTCCTCGATCGCCGACGAGCTCGCCAGCCAGTATGCACTCGGCTATACGTCGAAGAACCCGAGGATGGATGGCTCGTACCGCCGGGTGATTGTGCGCGTCACGGGGCCCGGCGCCCGGACGCGAACGCGCAACGGGTACCTGTCGGCGCGCACCAGGTAGCCGATCCGAGGGTAGGGCTATCATCCAGACGTGATCCTCCTGCTGGCCGTGGTGCTCACCGCGGCCTGGGTATCCCTGCTCGTTGCAGCGCCAATGTTGCCCGGATGGGCGGGCGCCATCGTCTACGGCGTGGGCTCGCTCATCTGCCATCAGATACCGGAACGATCGTTCTATCTCTCTGGTTTTCAGTTGCCGGTGTGTGCCAGGTGCCTGGGCATCTATGGCGGTGCGGCGGCGGGCGCGGCGTTCGTGTGGATCCGACTGAGGTCCGGGGAGAACCTGTTCCCGATGGCGGCCGCGACGAGGCGATGGCTCGCTGTCGTGGCGGCCGCTCCGACGCTCGTGACGGTCGCACTCGAAGCGGCCGGGGTGTGGTATCCCTCGAACGTCGCGCGCGCGCTCGCCGGTCTTGCGCTCGGCGGAATCCTCGCGTTCGTGGTGGTGAGCGCGCTGGCTACGCTACACTACGGTGAATGCGTGCCGCCGCGGCCGACCGCACCCAAACCCCCTCAACGATCTATCTGATGTGCGCGGCCGCCTGGTTTCTGCCGGGGGCGGGACACCTCTGGCTGGGCCGGCGTCAGAAGGGCCTCGTGTTTCTGGTGAGCTTGACGCTGATGTTCGCCTTCGGGCTGTGGCTCGAAGGCCGCCTGTTTCCCTTCGAGATCTCGCAGCCCCTCGTCGCGCTGGCGGCGATCGCCGACGTCGGGATCGGTCTGCCGTACTTCGTCGCCAAGGCCATAGGTGTCGGCGCTGGTCGTGTGGTGGCGATTACCTACGAGTACGGCAATACCTTCGTCATCGCCGCCGGCTTGTTGAACATGCTCGTCGTGCTCGATGTCTTCGACATCGCCAAGGGACGCAAGTGACCAGTCATTTCGGTCTGATGGTGATCTTCTCGCTGTTCGTCTCGGTGGTCTTCTCGGTGCTGTCGCGAGACGATCCGAAGGAGCAGATCATGTTCGGTGCGCGCCTCTTTGGCGGGTTTGTCGGCACCGGCATCCTGATTGGCTGGCTGTTGTACCCCCTTCCTCTCTAACCGCTGGTGCCGTCGTTCAATCGAGTCGGAGCGGCTCGTCTCTCGCTGTGGTTGCCCCTCATCGCCTACATGGCGGCGATCTTCTACGTCTCGGGTCTCCAGATTGCGCCGCTCCCCGAAGAGGTATCGGACAAGACGGGGCACCTCGTTGCGTATGGCGGCCTTGGGGTCCTGTCGTTGCGAGCCGTCGCCGGCGGTCTGCCGACTCGCGTGACGTGGCGCGTTGTGCTGCTCGCGCTGGCGATCGCGGGCGGCTACGGCATCTTCGACGAAGTCCATCAGATGTTCGTGCCGGGGCGCTCCGCCGACATCGCCGACTGGTTCGCAGACATGACGGGAGTGGTCATCGGCATTGGAGCATGCTGGCTGTGGGGTATCATTGCCTTTCGGTCTGATGGAAGACGCCGCGTGTAGTTCACACGCCAATCATCGGGAAATTGCACCCGGTCTCTTTTCTGAGTAGGCGGTTGTGAAGGAGTTACAGGGCTCGCGCCAGGCCACGGGTCGCCGCTTCGCACTCGTCGTGTCGAGCTTCAACCAGGAAATCACCGCAGGGTTGGTGCGCGGGGCCTCCGCTGTGCTCACAGAGGCCGGCGTCAAGAGCACGGATGTGACGCTCGTTCGCGTGCCTGGTGCCTTCGAGATTCCGCTCGCCGCGCGCCGTCTCGCGCGTAGCGGTCGTTACGACGCGGTGGTGTGCCTCGGATGTGTCATCAAGGGAGAGACGATGCACTTCGAGTACATCTCGTCGGCGGTGTCGCACGGCCTCATGGCGGTCAGCGCTGACACCGGGATTCCCGTGACGTTCGGTGTACTGACGACGTTGACGGAGGAGCAGGCGATCGCCCGCGCCGCAGATGGTCCCGACAACAAGGGACGGGAAGCGGCCTGGGCTGCAGTCGAGATGTCCAGCCTCGTTCATGAACTCGGGGATGAGGCCAGGCATGATGGCTGAAACAGAACGCCCGCCAGCGACGCAACCAGGCACCGACTCGAGGCATCGCGCGCGCGAGGCGGCGCTGCAGATGCTTTACCAGTGGGAAGTCGGACGCATGCCGATCGACGAGGTCTGCCGGACCTTCTGGGCTGGCGGGCCTGCAGGTACGGCGCCTCCCGAGAACATCCGCGCGTTTGCATTACTGCTGGCTGCCGGCGTCGCGGAGCACACCCCGCAGCTCGATCCGCTGATCGTCGAAGCGGCTGAACACTGGCGCCTCGAGCGGATGAACGTGATGGACCGGCTGATTCTCCGGCTCGGAGTCTACGAGTTCCTGCACGAGCCGGAGACTCCCGCGAAGGTCGTCATCAACGAGGCACTCGAGCTCGGGCGGACATTCAGCGCCGATGAATCGGTGCGTTTCATCAACGGCATACTCGACGCCATCCGGCGGACTCTCAATCGCGAATGAGCACAGAGGAATCCGATCAGGTTGTTCAGCGCAGGGCGAACCTCGAGTCGTTGAAGCAGCTCGGGGTCGAACCGTATCCGCAGCGTTTCGACGATGCCACGCCGATCACGCGCCTGGTTGCAGACCATGGTGCGAAGCCGGCCGACCAACTCGAGGCGGCGCACATCACGACGCGGACTGCCGGTCGCATCCTCGCGATTCGCACGTTCGGCAAGGCGGGCTTCCTTCAGCTCTCGGACGGACGCTCGCGCGTCCAGGTCTACGTCCGGCAGGACTCCGTGCCGGAACTGGACTTCCGCATCTTCAGGCTGCTCGATATCGGCGACTGGGTTGGCGTGGAGGGACACCTCTTTCGAACCAAGACGAACGAGTTCAGCGTCCACGTCTCGTCGCTGAAGTTCCTCGCCAAGTGCCTCCTGCCGCTGCCGGAGAAGTGGCATGGCCTCCAGGACGTCGAGACGCGCTACCGCCAACGCTACCTCGATCTCGTCGTCAACCCCGATTCCCGCCGGGTGTTCGAGGTACGCAGCCGGGTCGTGGCGACTATTCGCGAGTTCCTCATCACGCGGGGATTTCTCGAGGTCGAAACACCGATGCTCCAGCCGATGGCGGGCGGGGCGTTGGCGCGTCCCTTCACGACCCACCATAACGCTCTCGATATGCGGCTCTACATGCGCATCGCACCCGAGCTGTATCTCAAGCGCCTGGTGGTCGGCGGCATCGACAGGGTCTTCGAGATCAACCGGAACTTCAGGAACGAGGGGATCTCCACGCAGCACAACCCCGAGTTCACGATGCTGGAGTTC
>JAICEG010000152.1 GCA_025924295.1 Vicinamibacteria bacterium | reverse complement strand
CTCATGCCGGAACGCATGTCGACGCGCCTCTCCACTACCTGCGGCGTGGCCGCTCCGTCGACCTGTGGCCACTCGATGCGACCGTCGGTCCAGCGCGAGTCATCCCGATCCGAAATCCACGCACCATCGGGGTCGACGAGCTTCAGTCGCAGCGGATACGCAAGGGCGAGCGGTTGCTCTTCAAGACTCGGAACTCGGCACGCAGGCGGCAGGGCGTGTTTTTCAAGGACTACGTGTCGGTCTCTCCCGATGCCGCACGCTATCTCGCCTCTCGTCGTCTTCGCGCCGTTGGGATCGACGGCCCCTCGATTGGTCCGTTTGAGCAAGGGGCCGAAACCCACCGCATCCTTCTCGGTGCCGGGATCTGGATCGTCGAATGGCTCGACTTGCGGCGTGTCCCAGCGGGGCCGTGCGATCTGATTTGTATGCCGTTGCGAATAGGCGGGGGCGATGGCGCGCCGGCGCGGGCGATTCTCAAGCCCCGAAGACGCGATTCGATAAAAGCGTAGACGTCGGCCGCCTCGGTTGAAACGAGCAAAACCCGCGTGTTACGCTAGGGTTTCGTCGCGGGCGGGAATAACTCAGTGGTAGAGTGCGACCTTGCCAAGGTCGAAGTCGCGGGTTCGAATCCCGTTTCCCGCTCCAACTTCCGCTCGGGAGGCAGGCGGAAGTTGTCCCGCCGAAGCCGCGCAGCGGCGCAGGCGGACCCGGCCCTGAAGGGATTACCAACCTCGGATCGTCCGTAGTGTCCGCCTCGAGGCGGACCCGCGCCGTCAGGCGCGCTGTCGCTGTTGTCCGTGCGCATAGACGCGGCCGGACGACTTCTGCTTCACTAGATCAGTTCCAGCCGGCGCCGTCGCCAAGTGGTAAGGCAGAGGTCTGCAAAACCTCCATCCCCGGTTCAAATCCGGGCGGCGCCTCCAAATTCCTTAGGAAGTCTGACAGCCAGCCGCGACTGACACGGTAGGATCGCGGCTGCGCTAACCGTAGCGCTAACCATTGAGCTTGAATTGTCCGAGCCACGACGGCATCACTACCTTCCCCGCTCCTACCTGAGCAAGTTTTGCTCACCAGGCGGAGGGCTGACGGTGCTGCGCGTGGATGGGCGTTTACTCGAGCGTGTCACGCCGAACACGATCGCCTTCGAGCGCGACCTTTATCGCGTCGAGGGTTTCGAGGGAATCGAGCCGAACGATTTCGAGAAGGGGTTCTCGGGACTTGAGGGCGCGTTCGTGGCAGTGCGCAACGACATCGAAACCAGCGACGCCCTGCCGCCGCCTGCCAGCCAGGAGTTTGAGATTCTCCTTGAGTACATAGCCCTCACGCTTGTGCGGGGACCATTGCTCAGAGAGCGCATCAACGCTTCGTTGGTGAGAATGGCTGACGAGGCGTTCAAGGAGATGACCGCGTCGCCAGAAACGTTCCGTGAGAGGGTCGAAAGCGCCAGGGCGCATGGGTTGGATTTACCAACCGACCCCGAGGCCCTGGAACAGCTGCGAACGCTGCGGTTCGCGGACTTCAAAGTGACCGTTCCAAACTTCGTTTTCATGCAGGCGCTGTTTCGCGGACTGGAAAGTGTCCGAGCCCCGTTGGCGGCTCGGTCTTGGCAGCTGTACCGCGCTGGCGAAGCGGAGTTCATCACATGTGATCGGCCCGTGAGCGTGTTTGCAGAGGACCCAGGAGCCCATGGGCGTTTCTCTACGCGGCCTGACCTCTGGTCGCCCCAGAGTGATGTCGCTTTTCCGCTCACACGGGACCTGATGGTAGTTGGCACGGCCGCTGACCATCGTGAGCGTGGACGTGCTGTCGTTGCCGACCGCCGACGGGTTGCGGCTCTGAACGCATACACTATCTCGCGTGCAATCGAGTTCTACTGCTGGTCAGGTGGCGAATTCGTTTACCTTATGCCGAATGGCGAGGTTGGAGACTTAGCTCAATTCATGGACGCCCTGTCAGATGTGCGAGGCGCCTGATCCAGTCTAGCTGCGGCATCGGCAAGATCTCCATCGCTGACGATGTTGTAACGCTCGAAGACTGACCGTGTTTTGTGGCCGGTCAGTTTCATCGAGACGCGTTCCGGAATCCCAGCTCTCACCATATTACGCACCGCTGTGCGCCGGAGGTCGTGAGGAATTCGCCCAGGACAGCCAGCCGCGACGCATGCGTTAGACCATGCCTTATTGAATTTCAGGATCGGCTGCGGTTTCTTATCGCCGCCGCGTTCCTCGGCAACCATCCGGAAGAACACCCACGGGCATATCTGACCGGTTTCCTTCGCGACGCGATCGCGTTCGATCTTCTGAGCCTCGAGGAGCTTATGTAGCTGTGTGGTGAGCTTGAACACGCGGCCTTCACGGTTCTTGGTCGTGCCTGGGTCCAGGCGCACTTCTCGAGCCTTCAAGTCGACGTGACGCCACTGAAGCGGTAGCACTTCGCTGGTGATGCGCCAGCCCGTCACATACGCGAATGCGATGACCGGCTGCAGCGGAACAGGAAGATGCGCCATGACCGCCTCGTATTGGTGCGGCTCGAAGAATCCCGCGCGCACGTTGTTCTCCTGCAGCATTGGAATGTGCGGTCGATAAAGAATCTTTCCGGCCTGCATCGCAAGAGTGAACATTCGCTTGAGGATCGTGAGTTCGCGGTTGATCTCGGCGTTTGAGACCGGCTTCGTCACGGCCGGGGTGATTTCCACCGTTTGGCCGTCGCGCTCCTCGGTTACGGCTTTGCGGACCACGATGACGTCCTTCTGCCGATTCACGATGAACTCCCGAATGTCAGGAGTCGTGATGGTTGAGAGTTTCCGCTTGCCGAAGGACGGCGTCAGGTGCAGGCGGATCCGGCGCTCGAGCTCGTCGAGTGAGCGACGGTTGTTGGCCTTGTAGTCGTTAACGAGGTCCTTCGCCGCGTCCTCGAAGCGCACGCGCCCAGTCTTCGACGTGATGGGCACTCCTTTCGCGATGTCCCCTTCACGCACCTTGAGAGTCTTCTTCGCCTCGTCCTTGATGTCCGTACCCGAACTCTCGTAGATCGGCCGGCCGTCGCGGTAGTACTTCAACATCCATGTTGAACGGCCTTTCTGTCGGTAAACAACTCCCATGTGCGCTAATCTCCTCTCTCTTTTTTCGATGACGAGGGCCTGGCCCTCACCGAGCGCTTCAGTTGCCCGAGCGGGCTGCCTTTCGCTCCCAATAACCAGCCGTTCTTCTTGTACTGAGCCTGCCTCGCCTTGGCCTTCTGCTGCGGCGTGTAGCTCTCGCGCCAGTACCGGCGGTTGTAGCACTTCTTCCCGCAATGCGTTTGGCGGCGATTGGCTCTGAAGAACACTTTGTGGCACCCCGGGCAGGTCAGCACCTTCGCAGTGGTACCGTGGGCGAGGAGTAACAAGGTCAGGGCGATGAAGACGTCTTTCGGAGAACCATGGAGCGCCAGGAAATGGCGATGAGGGTTTGCCGAATCGTTGCCGAGGGACATTCGCAGCGTCACGGGCATCGGCGACCCAGACTGACGGATCCCCCCCTCGTTAGGCGCCCCGAGTTCCTCCAGGGATCGTTTCCACCCAGCTAGATGATCAAATGCTTTCCGCAGCTCGGCGCAAACCTCCGCGGCGGGGAGGTTCCAATCAGCCCTTCCATCTCGGTTTCTCAGAGCATCAGGAAACCCCCACAACGAGAGACCCGAACCTGGCAGTCGCAACGGCGCCAGCACCATTACGGCGGTAAGCGCTGCCGTGAGTGCCTGGAGGCGCATATCAGCCTCTTCGGGCGGCCCGTAAATGGTCTCGATTAGGACCTGAAGAATCGCGTCAGTGGCTGCGGTAGGACTGTCGCGCCGTTTGCCCATCTAGTCCTTCCTGCAAGGTCTCTCCACCCGTTCAGAACAGCGATGAACTGGCAAGTTTTGTTGATTGAACAAAACTTGGTGTGGGCGGAGGATAGCCGATGTGAATGTCGTTGCACAACGGATGATTCGCCTGAAGGCCGAGCGCCTTCGGCGCGGATGGACGCAAATCGACCTTGCCTACCATTCGCGCGTGCACCCCGCCGAGATCTCGCGTTTCGAAACCGGGAATGCTCGGCCATATCCAGGCCAGGCGCGACGTTTGGCAGCCGCCCTCGAGATCGACCCAGAAGCGTTGCTGCAACCGGTGTCCCCCGAAGGGGAACTGGCGTGAGTCACGAGGTGGTGACTCCACGCCTCTTGTCCCGCGAGCAAGCGGGTCTCTATGCCGGCTGTTCCGTCGACGCGATCGATCGGCTGATAAATGCTGGCCACTTGTCCGTCGTGAGTTTGCCAGCTGGACGCGGCAGAGACGGAGGTTCTCGACGCGTGCTGATCGATCGTTTCGAACTCGACGAACTCATTCCGAAATGGCGAGAGAAGCGAGCGTAATCGCGTACACGGAGCGCTTGGCGTAATGCCTCGCTCGCAACTCCTCTGCGCTGAAGACGTCCCCTGGGAGTCTGTTCGGGAGTCCAGTACGACCTTCGGCGCGATGGACCTCGAAGACATCGCCGTTGCGGCACTTCAAGAATCACAGAGTTACCGCATGCTCGCGCTACAAACGCTGCATCTGCTGCACGCGCAGGCAATCGAACTGCGTGCGTTAAGGAGAAGGAATCAAGAGCTTCTCGAACAACTCCGCACAGCCAGGGCGTCACGGAGCTCGCGATGAGCACGATGACCGCGCACATCTTTGGCTACCCGCAGGCAGATCGCGTCATCGTGCCTGCGCCCAACGAGCCCATGAGTGTGGCGCGCGAAGTCATTCGTGCGCTCTACACAGACGCCCTAGGAGTCGTCCTTCGCGATCATCGTGGCGATCTTCATCGCTGGACAGGGATGTCGTGGCCCGAGCTTGAACTGCGGGACGTGCGATCAGCCGTATACCAGTTTCTGGAGCGCTCGCAGTACGTTCAGCCGACGGAGGGGGTGAAACCATTCGCGCCAAACCGCAAGAAGGTCGATGACGTCATCGATGCGTTACGCGCGATCGTGCTTTTGGACAGTTCTGCGGACGCGCCGACGTGGGCCCCTCCGTTCAGCGACGATCCGCCAGCAGCTCAGATCGTCTCAATGGCCAACGGCCTGCTGCACGTGCCGACGCGCACACTCCTACCGCATACACCGCGGTTCTTTAACCACCATTCGTTGCCGTTTTCGTTCGAGGTGGACGCGCCAGAACCAAGTGCTTGGCTCGAGTTTCTCCGGCAACTGTGGGTAGACGACGAGGCCTCAATTGCGACTCTGCAGGAGGCCATGGGGTACATCCTTGGCGGCGATACGCGGCTTCAGAAAATCTTCCTGCTGGTGGGACCGAAGCGCGCAGGCAAAGGAACCATCGGACGCGTTCTGACGGGCCTGCTCGGCGGGCACAACGTAGCAGCTCCGACGCTTGCGAACCTAGCGACCAATTTCGGGCTTCAACCACTAATCAACCGGCCACTCGCCCTTATCTCGGACGCTCGGCTTTCAAGTTGGGGTGACGGCAAAATCGTCGTCGAACGTCTCTTGTCCATTTCGGGTGAAGACAGCCTGACCGTTGACCGCAAGTATCGCGACCCTTGGACGGGCAGACTGCCAACGAGATTCGTCATTCTAACGAACGAACTGCCGCGCCTCGCAGACGCGTCTGGCGCACTGGCCTCTCGATTCATTGCGCTGGTTCTCACGAGGTCGTTCTACGGCGGCGAAGACGTGCGGCTGACAGACCGGCTGCTCTCGGAGGCCCCTGCAATCTTCAACTGGGCTTTGCAGGGGCTTGACCGACTCAACGCACGCGGGCATTTCGTCAATCCTGAAGCTGGTGTGGAAGCCATTCAGCAACTCGAAGATCTCTCTTCGCCAGTCTTGGCATTCATCCGGGACTCATGCCAGGTCGGGCCATTCGAGGTGAAAGTCGAGCGACTGTGGCTGGCATGGAAGCGATGGTGCGAATCCGACAACCGACATGCCGGAACCAGAGAAGTATTCGGCCGAGACCTGCGCGCCGCCGTCCCTACGGTCCGGCGCGTGAAGGCGCGCAGCGAAGACGGCCGCATCCCGACCTACGTCGGAATCGCACTGCGGACACCGGATCAGGGCGGCGGTCCCGCGGACCTAGGACCACCCGGGTACGACCATCGCCATGGACCTGGCGGACCTAGGGCGGACTCCTATGTGGGTCCAGCCGAAGAGCTCGATTCAGACGGAGCTGGCGATGTCGAACGTTAACGTTACGTTGCCTGATGATTCAGGCCAGAACCCTAGGCGCTCGTTTCCGTGCCCGCTCTGCGGGACACAGCTGGAACTCCGCGAGTCCCGCCGAGTTAAGCCGTACTGCGTTTGCAATTCGTGCGGCATCCAAGTTTTCTTCCGCGGCCAAAAGGGCATTTCACGTTTGCGCAAATTGCTGGACGAACACGAGCGCTTAATTGGTGGTCCGGTCGCACCTAGCGTTTCGGTGTTTAACCAGCTCGAACAATTGCGTTCACAGAAGAGCGAATTGGAACGACGGCGGCCGTTCATTTTTTCGGACGCTGATTTAGAGAATGCGATTGCAGCAATCGATCGCGAACTCGAGCGGTTGCAAGCAATCCTGCGTGACCTTTCCGGGGAGAGCAAAAGCTAGCACGTCGACGCCGTCGCCGTCGTGACATTGCTACGCAATCGCATTGCGTTCGCAAATGTGATTTGGAGTTGCAATTGATGCGCGGGAAATACAATTTGCTCAAACTCCGTGCGCTGAGCACTTTCGAAAATCGCGGTTGGCTATCTCCGCGAGCATGGGCGGCACTCGCCAGGTTCACTCCCGTTCGCGCGGCATATTCGTATCTGAAGCATCTGCACGCTTGGAAATTGCTCGACCGAGCGCGCGATCAGCATGGCTTGTTGTTGTACCGGCTGAGCGACCGAGGTGCAGCTCGGCTCCGATGGCTGCGCGAGACGAACGGCCAATGAGGGCGGCGCTGTACGCGCGTGTGAGCACTCACGTGGGCCAGGACCCAAACGTTCAGCTTCGTGAGCTTCGAGAGCTGTGCGAACGAAGGGGTTGGGACGTTGGAGGTGTGTTTACGGACGTCGGTATCAGCGGCACCAAGGAGCGGCGCCCGCAGTTGGACCAACTTCTCGCCGATTGTCGAAAACGCCTTTTTGACGTGGTCGCCGTGTACCGTTACGACCGTTTCGCGCGAAGCGTACGACAGCTGGTGAACGCATTGGCGGAGTTCGACGCGCTGGGAATTCAGTTCGTGTCGTTACACGAAGGCGTCGACACATCGACGCCGAATGGGCGATTGGTTTTTGGCATCTTCGCCACAATCGCCGAGTTCGAGCGGGAGCTGATTCGCGAGCGCGTTCGTTCGGGTCTGGCTGCGGCGCGTGCCCGCGGCAAGCGCTTGGGTAGACCTCGCCGACCAATTGACCTGGATCGATTGGCGGAAATGAGCGCTCAGGGTCGCTCCTGGCGAGCGATCAGCCGTGAGCTAAGGGTAGGGATTGGGACGGCTCGAGATGCGCTGGCGAGGCGTTCGGAAAACCCGCCTGCCTTCGGCGTCAAAGAATCGTGAATTCTCGCCGAATTCCGATGGCCGCGAGAGTGTGCGGAAAACAAGTGTTTTCAGGCTACCGTGCGCTCCCGCCCGAGAGTCACAATCGCTTTCGGAACCTTCCTCGATCCAAGTCAGAGCGATGGCGACATACCTTCCCTTGGCAACATGTCGCGAATCGTAAACGCCCCTGCTAGATCGGCCAACGCAGTGCGCACCGTCTGGCTACGCACGAGGATCGGGCATCGCGCGAGACAAGCTCGTCGAGGAACCTGGCGATTCGCAGGATGCGGATCTGCCTCCGGCCTTCGAGGCCGATGGCATAGCCAGGGCCAGAACCTGATCGATGTCGCGTCGAGTGACGAATCGAACAGCACAGCGGGACAAAGCTAACCAAATGTCAATAAAACCAACCATAGTGTAAATAAAACTTGACACTGCGGTCAGCCAATCCTATCCTCTGTTTGTCAAATACACTTGACTTTAAGACAAGGACAGACGACAGATGGACTCGACAGGACAACGGAGCAGTTTTCAGTCGCGGATGACGCGGGTCACTCGTAAGAGCGCCATTTGGGCGGGAGCATGGCTCCTCGCCACGGCCCTCTTCGCCTTCGGCCCCGAATCCCTGTGGCCTGACCAATTTCCGCTGACAGTCCTAGCGGCCGTAATAAACCTCGTCGTCGGCGTCGGCATGTTGTTCCACATGCGCGATGCTCTCAATAACGCCGACGACCTCCACCGCAAAGTACTCCTGGAGGCGATGGCAATCGCGCTCGGGGTCGGCGTCGTGGTCGGCACCCTGTATCCAATGATGGAGGACTACGAGCTGGTTCCCTCCTCCGACGTCAACATGTCCGCCCTGATTCTCGTCATGGGCATCACGTTCCTGACGTCGATGATCCTCGGCCTGAGGCGCTACCGGTGAAGAACCGCCTCAAAGTGCTCCGCGCCGAGCGCGACTGGACGCAGGCCCAACTGGCCGTTGCGCTCGATGTCTCCCGTCAAACCATAAACGCCATCGAAACAGGGAAGTTCGATCCCGGCCTGCCGCTGGCCTTCAGGGCGGCCCGTCTCTTCGGCCTGCGCATCGAAGACATCTTCATCGACGAATCCGATTCGAGTTAGCCGCTTCGAGTTCGCCCAATTCATTAAGCCACAAGAACTGTTCGCGAAACAGAGAGGTATAGCTATGTCCACAATTCGCCTCGCTGCACTCCTGATGGCCGCCATGGCGGCATCGGCATCGGCGCAAGACCAGCAGACCACGCCGGCCGAATCACTGCGGGAAGCATGGATCGGCAAGCTGAATATGGGCGTCGTGGAACCCGTCATGCAGTTCCGCATCATGGACGTCGCCACTAGCGAGCCGGTGGTCTACTTCGACAGCATCAGCGAAGGCCGCAGTGGGTTCCGCGGCACCTGGAGCCGCAAGAACACTACGCTGATCTTCGAGATCCCGGCGATCAAGCTCACCTTCACCGGCACCGTGAACGTGACCGGCGACGTCGCGAAGGGGACCTGGCGGCAGGGAGGGCGCGAGATTCCACTCACGCTGGAGAAGCGCGCGACCGAGTATCGTAGCGTCTGGGCGAACCGACCGCAGCGTCCGCGGCCGCCCTTTCCTTACGAAGCGAAGGACGTCCGCTTCGAGAACGCGGCGGACTCTGTCACCCTTGCCGGCACGCTGACGCTGCCGGTCGGCGATGGTCCTCATCCAGCGGTCGTGTTGATCAGCGGATCGGGGCCGCAGGACCGCGACGAATTCATCTGGGAGCACAGGCCGTTTCTGGTTCTGGCCGATCACCTGTCACGCCATGGCAACGCCGTCCTGCGGTACGACGACCGCGGCACCGCGCAGTCGACAGGAAAGTACGCGGGCGCGACCGTCGAGGACTTCGCCCGCGACGCGTCTGCTGCCGTCACGTTCCTGCGCGCCCATGACCGTATCGATGCCAGGCGCGTCGGCCTCATCGGACACAGCGAAGGCGGGCTGGTTGCTCCAATCGTGGCCAACCAGCGCCACGACATCGCGTTTCTCGTCCTGATGGGCGCGACCGGCGTGGACGGAAAGGCCGTTCTCCTCTCGCAGGCCGAGGCGATGACGCGGGCCTCCAACGCGTCTGAGTCAGAAGTCCGTCTCGCGATGGCAATCAACGTTGCAGTGACGGAGATCGCAGCGCAGGCCTCACCCGGCGAGGACATCAGCGACAAGGTGATGCAGGCAGTCGATCAGGTGATCGCCACAATTCCCGGCCCGGAACGCGAAGGCGCCGGCGCGGCGATTCGAGCTCAGGCCAAAGGACAGGTCGGCAGGCTGCAGGATAGGTGGATGCGGCACTTCCTGAACTACGATCCCGCGCCAGCGCTGCGTCGACTCGATGTTCCTGTGCTGGCGATCTGGGGAACGCGGGATCTGCAGGTACTGCCCTCAGTCAACCGGCCCGCTCTCGAGCGGGAACTGGCCGCCAACCCGGGCGCCTCGTTCGTGGAGCTCGAGGGCCTGAACCACATGTTTCAAGCGGCCAGGACTGGCTCCTTATCGGAATACGCGGAGATCGACGAGACCATCAACCCCGCGGCGCTTTCGACGATCACCGCCTGGCTCACGAGTCTGAAGTGACTTCGCTCGCTTCGTCCTGTTGTCAGTTCGTTTTGCGGCGCTAACCGTTGCGCTAACCATTGGCGGCGGTTTGTGGCGGATTTGGGCGGAGTAGGGCAGCGGAAACGCTGAGTGAATGCGTCGATCGTGGCCTGAATCGGTGCCTTGGTGAGGTCTGCAAAACCTCCATCCCCGGTTCAAATCCGGGCGGCGCCAATCTTCACAACATCAGGTAGTTTTCGCGTACGCCAGCGCGGTTTAGGCTGGCAGAAACTGCCACGTCGACACGTGCTCGCTCTGAAACACACGCAAACGCGGACGGCAGTTGACGTGCTCATAGGTCGTTATGACCTTCGCGAAGCGATTCGTGTATGTCCTCAAAAGCAGCAGCGAGCCGTCGAAGTACTACACCGGCCTGACATCCAATGTCCCGGCGCGATTGGGATTCCACAACGCAGGGCTCTGCCGATACACCGCCAGCAACCGCCCATGGCAGGTCGACGTGATCGTGCAGTTCACGGATGAACGGCGAGCCGTCGCGTTCGAGCGGTACCTCAAGTCGGGATCCGGCGGTGCCTTACGTCATCTTCGGTGACTGGCGCAGTGGGCAGCCACCTATTGTTCGTCCACCAGTGACCGGCAAGGAAATCTGGGTCACACTGTGGACGGTACAAGTGCCGGCCGGCTCGACGCGCACCGACGGAGGGCAGAAGCCATGAGAGAACCTGTGAGAACCTCGACGGCAGGCCGACGCCCAGGCACGCTGAGATTCGTACGTGCGGTCTTCT
>JAICEG010000151.1 GCA_025924295.1 Vicinamibacteria bacterium | reverse complement strand
GCAGTTCACGGTTCAGGGTTCACGGTTCGTGTTCAGCGTTCGGGTTCGAGGTTCTGGGTTCATCTGTTCGCGGTTCCGAAACAGATTCGCGAAGGTTGGAGCGTAAAGTTCGAGGGGGAGTTGCCGACCTGATAAAAGCTCCACTGAAAGGCGCAGGTACTCGCGCCAATCAAGCTACGTCGAGTGGAGCGAACTGGTCAGCTCGTTCGCGGAAGACCTCCTCGAACCGCCTGACCAAGTGCGAATCGTCCGGGACCATTCGCGCGTATCGACGAGTGGCCTCAACCTCGGTGCTGTCCGTCCACGTGGACAGCACCGGGTCGTTGACTGCTCCGCGAAAGAAGGCGGCTACGTCGTCAAAGCCGAAGTAGGCATAACCCTCGACTGCCGCGCTCAATTCCGTCGGTTGCAGGCATTTCAACGCATGGTGGACGCCTCCATTCATGGTTAGCCCATGTGCGAGCAACAGCGCGGCAGAGCGCGATCGCCTGCCCGAGCAGATGCACCACCCGACTCCAGCGCTGCGCGGTTCCAAACCCGATCCGAGATCGAAGAGCATCGTTCGCAGGCGCATTGCCGCCCATAGCAGCGCACGCAAGTCAGCCCGCCCGCTGTCGGAACCGCAGCGGCGGACATCGAGCGCGGCATTATGATACGGGACGAAATCGTACTGGCACGGGGTTATGAGCGGTTGGAAGAACGCAATTTTGTGGTACCGGTACCTCGACTTGAACCGCGAACAAGAACTCTGAGCCGTGAACACTGGAACGCTGCCGTTTTTGGTCCACCGGTGTCTAACCGTGGAATGGCCGAACTGAGAACGAAGGACTAAGAACGAAGCACGCGGTTCGCCCGCGCTCGAAGTTCTTCGTTTTTCGTTTCTAGTTCTTAGTTCCTCTTCACGGCATGGACTTCTCCCACTTCGTTCAACTGATCGCCATCGGCCTGCAGGCTCGCATCCCGATGCACATGACCGGGTTTCCCGGCGTCGGCAAGACCGAGTTCACCAAGAGCCTCGAGGCCGGGTTCACGCGTGCCGGCGTGAAGTGCAAGGTCTTCATCCTGGTCGGGTCGATTCGTGAGCCGCAGGACTTCGGCGGCTTCCCCGTATCGACACCTGACGGGGTACGCCTGCTGCCGATGGCGTGGGCGCGCGACGCCAGGAAGCTCGCCGAAGACGGCTACCTCGTCATCGTGTTCCTCGATGAACTCACGACCGTGCCTCCGACGACGCAGGCAGCGATGTTGCGGCTGCTGACCGAGAACGTGTGCGGCGAGTTGCAACTGCCGGATTACGAACCAGGTAAAGGGGGCGTGGTCTATCTGTGCGCGAGCAACGCCGTCGAATGGGCAGCCGGCGGACAGGAAATCCAGGCGCCGATGGCGAACAGGCTGTGGCACGGCGAGTTCCCCATGGACCATGAGACCTGGTGCGACATGATGGTGAGCGACTTCCCTGCTCCCACGAATCTGCCGGTCCTCCCAGACGATTACCTCCGCGCGCATCATCATCGGCAGCGCGCCACAATCGCGGCGTACGTGAAAGCGGCGGGCCGCGACTCGTGGATGGCGCCACCTGACGATCCCGCACGCCGGAGTGGTCCGTGGCCCTCGGGTCGCACCTGGTATCTCGCGTCGCGGTTCCTCGCCGCTATCGAGGCGGTGTCTCCAGGCAATCGCCTGCTCCAGGGAGCAGCGCTTGGTGGCCTCGTTGGCGATCAGGCGCTGCCCTTCCTCGAGTACCGCGAAACACTGAACCTGCCTGACCCCGAGGACATCCTGAAGGACCCGCGCAGCCTGGTCCTGCCGGATCGCACCGACCGCGCCTATGCGGTGTGCTACTCCCTGGTCGGCGCCGTGTTGAACAACAAGACGCCTGAGCGGTGGCAGGCTGCGATGATCGCGCTCGGCGTCGCCTGCCGGAAGAACGCGGACATACCAACCGCCGCCGCCCGCACGCTGTGCGACAAGCGCAATCGACCCGAGGGGCCGATCAAGCTGCCCGACGAATGCCGGCCGTTCTATGAGCTAATGCAGTTGGCGAAGTTGGTGCCCCGAGAATAAGGCACGCGGATGCTGAGCCGCCTGACCGAGCTGCTTCGTGGCCTTGAACGCCGTAACGATGGGTACTCGCGCGCGATCCAGGCCGCACGGGTGCGCGCGTCGTATCAGCGCGCGTACTTTGCGCCCGCGCTGTTCAATCTCATTCCGGTCCGCACCGACCAGATCGCCAGCATGGCTGTCGACTCACACTGGCGGCTCTATTACAACGAGGAGTGGGCGTCGGCACACACGGTGGAAGAGAACGCTGCCGTGCTGATTCACGAGGTCAGTCATCTGTTGCGCGAGCACGAGGCGCGAAAGCAGGCGGCATCGGTTCGCAACAGCCGCCTGTGGAACACCGCGACCGATTGCGAGATCAATGACGATCTCGTCGCCGAAGGATTGCCACTGCCTGACGATCCTCCTCTTCCGGGGAGATTCGGGTTCGAAACCGGCGAGAATGCCGAGACCTACTATCGCCAGCTTCTGAAGCCGTCTCAATCACGCGAAGGGACAGAGAACACCGAGAACGAGTCGGCCATGGCTCACGACTGCGGCTCCGGCGCACACGGCGAATGGCGACCGTGGGAGCTGCCTGCTGATGATGGAAGGCCGGGCGGCGTGCCAGGCGTCGATCCGGTGAAGGCGCAACTCGTGCGGCGCGAGGTCGCGCATCGCATCCTCGATCGCTCGGGGGATGCGGGTGATGTGCCATTGGGCTGGCGTCGGTGGGCGAAGACCGTCGTGACGCCGAAGGTGGATTACATGGCCACCATCCGCTACGCCGTGCGAAAGGCGCTGCGTGACAGCACACTCGGCAGATATGACCGCACCTACAGGCGCCCGCATCGCCGGCAGGCCGGCTATGGCGAGTTCCTCATGCCGTCCTTCCACCAGCCGAGGCCCAGGCCGGGCTTTCTGATCGACACCTCGAGCTCGATGGAAGATACGCAGCTTGCGAGAGCAGTCGCCGAGTTGGGTGGACTCACACGTCAGCTTGGTTACAGCAGTGAAGTCCTCGTCGCCTGCTGCGATGTCGTCGTGCACGACGTGAGAAAGGTATTCACCGCCGCGCAACTGGAGCTTTATGGTGGCGGTGGCACGGACATCAGCGCCGGTCTGCGCTGGTTCACCGATCGGAGAAGCGATCCGATCGATCTTCTCGTCGTCGTCAGCGACTGCCACACGCCGTGGCCGCCGAAGGCCCCGCCGTTCCCGGTGATCACGATCCGCGTCGGCGACGGTGCGCCGCCCCCCTGGGGAGAGCGCGGCGCCAACAAGGTCATTACAATCGAGGACCGCTGACGAAGGAGCCCTGAGTTGGCCCAGCTCCCGCTACCGGAGATGAGCCCGTGGAAACCACGGTCACTCACCATCCCACCCAACTCCAGGAACGCGTGGCTCAGGCTCGCGGTCTGGGAACTGTGGATGGGCGTGCTCGTGTGCGTCACCGGAGGCCTCGGAGCGTGGCTCATCGTCTCGTCACCGAATCGCATCGTCGCCGTGACCGATCTCAGCGCCTGCTACGCGCCACCGCCAGTGGCGCTGCCCTGCGAGCGAATCGTGTACAGGGGCGGCGCATTGGATGCTGCGTTCACAGTGCTCTGCGGGTTGATGCTGACCGGTGTCGCCGTCTGGCTGCTGTGGGAGCTGTGGAACGCGGTTGAACCGAAGCCGATCACCGATGACTTCCTGCGCCTGCTCAACGACTCGTTCGGCCGCGACTGGCGCAACCCGCTCAAGTGGCCGTGGGCCCGTATGCTCTGGGCGTACGGATTCACCATCGTGGGGGCGATGCTGACCGCCGTCATCGGCATGGCGATCTGGACGCTGGTGGCCTCGCGGGAAACGGCAAAGCGGCCAAGCGTGGAGGTCGAAACATCGCAGAGTTTCAGATTGGGTCAGTAGTCGTCAGCACACCGCGCGCGCACGCCCACCGATAGACGCGGGCAAACGCGGACGACACCAGGGCGCCGCGAGGATCGCTTGCCGGATTGATCGGCAGGAACAAGACGTGCCCTTCGCGGCGCGATAGGACATTGGTCGTGACGAGCGCACGCATCATCCACACCGCCGCGCGAACATTCGGACACTCGATGCCGACCCAATCGGCCGAGTCGTGGCTGGAACGCGCGAAACCGGTATCGCGCTGAACCGCTGTGGCGATCGCCGCGGCCAGACGACGATGATCGTCGCCGATGCCGGCGTCGGGAAACGCTGGCGCCACAACCGCTGATTCCTGTGAGATCTTCGCGAAGAGTTCAGCAATCGCCTGCTGCTGATGTGGAGGGATGTGTCCCATCCAGTAGTGGCACGTCTTCGCGATGACCGTGATGACGTTCTTGATTTCCTTCTCGAGACGGAATTGCGGCGCCACTGGCAATTCGAGGATCGCACCGGCCCGGCGTGCAGCCACGTTCTCCATGACGATGGCGCGCACCAGCCACGCAGCCATCGCATCGCTCAGGCACGTCACGCTCACCCAGCCTGGCGTCGGTGAGATGTACGCCCTGAGACCGGTGACCATCCGAATGCCGCGGCAGATCTCTTCGCCGACTTCGTCGTAGCGATCGAATTCCTCGTTGATCTCGGCTTCAACGCCCGGTCCGAGCAACTGGCCTTTATGCGGAGGTCCGCCAGCGATTGCCAGGTCGCAGAAGCTTCCCCACATCTCGTCCCAGGCGACCGTGCCATCGGCGGCGTACTTCAAGCCAGCCGAGCGCATCGGGACCGGCTGCATCTGTTCGTAGGAGTCCTGGTACTGCTCGGGAAGAAGCACTCTGAGCCGCGCGTCCAGCGTCTCGAGCGCCTTGTCCTCGTCGATCATCCTCACTCTTTCGGTGCCGGCACGATCGTCGCCGGCAGCGGCCAGTTGCCATCGTACGGCGGCCAGTTGGGGACGGCGAGCTCAGGCGGCGGATAGAACATCGCCGTGTAGACGGTCCGGATCTTCGCCTCGTCGATCACGAACCACTCGCTGAAGACATTGCGTGGTGTCGGAGAGCCCGGTCGCCGGATGAACACCGCATAGGCAAGCACGACCTGTGCTTCTTCGTCCGCAAGTGGGATCCTGCGCGCAACGACCATCTGCCCATTGAACTTCTCGAGGCCCGACACGCAGTCGTTGGTGGCCGGCGGCCCACCGCTCCCTGCCGGCGGATTGGCAGGTGCGATCGGCGGCAGGAAACGGCCTGCTGGTGCCGGAGTGCCATTCTCCACACGTCCGCAACCCGGGTGCGTCAGCGCCACCGAGCCGTCGTGCGAGGTAATCGCATCGAAGTAGCTGTTGACGATGCGAACCAGCGCGGCGCGGTCGGAGCGCTTGTCGCTCGCGATGACGCGTTCAGGCGGCGGGTTCTGCGCCAGGTATTCGGGATTGTGAAGATTGGCGGGCGGCCGCCCGGGTTGCCGCGGCCCGTTGAGACCAGGATCGTCGGCACGCGCCACGTACCACTCCGCTTCGGTGAGCTGCTTGTTCTCGACGCGCACGCGAATGGTGACGACGGCGGTACTGCTGCCCTCCTCGATGGTCCCGTAGTACGCGGCCTGACCACTGACTGGATCCAGATATCGCCGCTGCACTTTCCCGAGAGCCGTCATCGTCTTCCACATCCCGTTACCGGGGCGGACGTTGATGGCGTTCTCGGTCTGGCGAAATCCAACGACCAGAGGCGCGGCAGCGGGATCGTGCTTGATGACGGCCGTCAGGTACTGATCGAGCATCGTGCGCAGGCAGGCTCGATCGCAGGACGGCCCTTGTGCCGACGCCTTCGTTGCTCCACCGAGCACCAGCATCACGCTGCCAGCGATCAACAGCCCGTATCGCGACATCCCTTCCCTCCTCACGCGGTCCTGGCCCTCAGCGCTCCGGGACGAGCGTCACCTCGACATAGCGGTTCGTGTTCAAGTACTCGCGGGCCGCGTCGCGAAGCGCGGTGACGGTCAGCTGGTCGTAGAACGGACGCATGTTGAAGACTTCTCTCACGTCCTCACCGAATTCGTACTTGAACAGGATCCGATTGAGCAAGTACGAGTTGTTCGCGAGGTTGGTCTCGAGATCCCGGATCAGCGTCGCGCGCGCGTCCGCCACCTGACCCTGGCTCGGTCCGTTCATCTTGTAGTCCTCGATGACCTGAAACGCGCTCTTCACGAGGCTCTCCGTACGAGCCGGATCGCAGGCGAACGAGATCGTCAGGCGATACTCGCCGGTCGGGCGCTTCACGAAGCGCGGCACGACGCTGACACCATAGGTGCCCCCGAGGTCTTCACGCAGCGTCCGCTGCAGGTTGCCAGCGAGCGTGTCGGCCATGGTTTGCGCGATCACGCGGTGCTGTTCGTCGTTCTGGAATGTCCCCGGGAAGGTGATGCTGACCTGGCTGCGCGGCGCGATGCCGCTCTTCACCTCCCGGTCGACCACGCCCGCCGGAGGCCGTATCCCGACGTCCTTGACCATTTCGTTTCTGCGCAGCGAAGGAAGGCTGCCCAGGTATTTCTCGACCAGCGGCTTCATCGTCGGCAGATCGAAACTGCCAACGAAGACGAAGGTGAAGTCACTGGCGTCAGCGAAACGGTCCTGGTAGAAGGCCAGCGATCGCGCGAGGCTCATACGACCGACGTTCGCGGGTGTCAGTGGCTGCGCCCGGACATGATTCTGCGTGAGCGCCGCATCGATCGCCTGGTTGAAGAGCACATCCGGTTCGGCGAGACGATTTGCGAGGCTCACCTTCAACTGCTCGGTCAGCACACCGAAGGCGACCGGGTCCGCGCGCGGCGCGGTGAAGGTGAGATAGATCAGCTGAAACATCGTCTCGAGGTCTTTCTGAGCAGCGCCGCCGCTCACGCCTTCCTCGGTGGGCCCGATGTTGGCTCGCACCGATGCAGTCGTGCCGGCCAGCACCTTGTCGAGATCGAGGCGGCTGAAGCCGCCGAGACCGCCCTGCGTGATGACCGCGTCGGCCGTGTCTGCCGGAATGAAGTCCTCGTCACTGGCGAGCGACACGCCTCCCGGGCTGATCGCACGAAACAGGATCTCGTCCTGCTTGAAGGTCGTCGGCTTGAGCACGACGCGAACGCCGTTGGACAACGTCCACTCCGTGATCCCCACGATGTCCGTGTTCGATGTGCTCGCGACCGCGCCGGCTGTCGGCAGACGGGCCAGCAGCGGCTTGTTGGTGGTGGTATCCACGTATGCCGTCAGCCCTGCAGCGCTGGCCGAGCTGATGACACCGGCGAGCGTCACCTCGCTCGGCATCGAGGCCTTGTCACTTTGCGGCGCCGAGATCGCCACGAGACGATTGCGATCGGGCATCCAGTTCTTGGCGACGGCGTTGACCTCGGCGAGCGTGATTTCCGGCAGGAAGCGCTGGTTCAAGCCGTATTCGTAGACGATGCCGGGGATCGGCTCACTTTGAACGAAGTTGCGGATGAACTCGTCGGCGAGCGGACCCGATACGCTCTTGTCCTTCTCGATCACGGCGCGCTGCAGGCCGCGCTGCAGATTGAGCTTCATGCGGCTCAACTCCGGCTCGGTGAACCCGAAACGCACCACACGCTCGAGCTCTGTGAAGAGAGCGGCCAGGCCACGCTCGACTCCTCCGGTTGCCACCAGCGCATCGAGGCTGGTCAATTCGGCCGTGTTGATCGCGAGGCTCCGGTTGGTCTGAGCGCCGAGAAACGGAGCGTTGGGTGCCTGCGAGATCTCATACAGCCGCAAACTCAACATCGCACCAAACAGCTGTTCCACCATGCGCCGCCGATAGGCGCCGATGGTCATCTGTTCCCGAGCGTTCATCGTCGTTGCGACGCTGATGCGGGTGTTGGTGGCTTCAGGATCGGTGAGGACCGAGTACCTGGTTCCCCTCTCCTCCGGTACGTTGTACGGCGGCCGCGGCCGCGGCGACGTGGCCGCCGGGATCGAACCGAAGTGGGCTCGGATCTGGAATTCGATGTCGACTTTCTTGAAATCGCCGACCGCGACCACCGCCATCAGATCGGGGCGGTACCAGTCCGTGTAGAACTGCCGGAGCCGGGCGGGAGTGGCGTTGCGAATGATGTCGGGAGTGCCGATCGGCAACCTCTCGGCGTAACGCGAGCCTTTGAACAACAGGGGGAACTGCGCGTTCTGGATCCGCTCGCCGGCGCCGAGACCGAGACGCCATTCTTCGAGGATGACGCCGCGCTCCTTGTCGATCTCCTGGGGATCGAACGATACGCTCCGCGCGAAGTCCTCGAGGATCAGCAGCGATCGGTCGACTACCGTCGGGTTGTCGGTCGGGATCTGCAGCTCGTAGACGGTTTCATCGAAGCTGGTATGCGCGTTGACGTGAGCGCCAAAACGCACGCCGAGCGACTGCATGAACGTGGCGACGGCATTGCCAGGGAAATTCCGCGTGCCATTGAAGGCCATGTGCTCGACGAAGTGCGCGAGGCCACGCTGGTCCTCGTCTTCGAGCACGGAGCCCGCCTTGACGACGAGCCGAAGTTCGGCGCGCGCCTGAGGCTGACGATTCTCCCGGATGTAGTAGCGGAACCCGTTCGGCAGCGAGCCGACCGTGATGAGCGGATCCACCGGCACGGTCTGATCGAGCGTCGCGGCGCGAACCGCCGGGGGGATCGCCGACTCCTGCGCGCGAGCCAACCCGAGCGCAACGGCAATCGTGGCGACGAGGAGCACGAAGCGGACGCGAGTGTGCTTAGACATGGGTCCATCCAGGTACCGTCATCGACTCGATTCCGAGTCGATGACGGTTCAGATCGCAGTTCCCTTGAGATCCGCTGCGAATCAATTCGCGGCGAAGCAGTACACCAGGCCAGCGCCACCCGTGGCGACCAGGTTCTCTTGTGAGCATCCCTTCGAGGGGTGCGCCGAGTTCCACGGTGAGCCAGGTTTGCCGAACGTCAGGCGATCGTGATGTCCCAGCATCGCGGTGGAATCACCCGCGCTGCTCGTCCAGTTCGCACAGGTCTGGGGCACGGCCCTTCCCTCGGCGTTCGAACCCGTGAGGATATCGTGACGATTGGGCGCACCCTGCGAGTTGATCGTGCGGCCCTGCTCGTCGAGTGCGGTGTCGTTGTTGATGTTGGCCTTGTCGGAGTGCAGCTCGGCAACGTTCTGCGCGATCAGAACGCCCTTGGCGTTGAACCACGGTCCCGCTCCAATGCGGTCCCGGGCGTTGACGTCGGGCATGCTGGTGCTGAGGTACGCCTGCCACTTCTTGGCGCCTGCTCCCGCCTTCGCCGCGAGCGACTGACACAGCTTGTCCGCTCCGGCCAGGCCTCCAAGATTGCCGCCGTTTCCAGACCCGGTGCTGCTCACGAAAAAGCTCATCGTCTTATCCTGCGCCGATGCCGACGGGGCGACCGCCAGACACAGCGCAAAGGTCACAAGCGTCAAAGTCTTCCGCATTGCGTGCTCCTCCATCGCTAAAAGACCCTATATTAACGTCGAGAAGAGACGTCGCTGTTTACTCGCGACCGCGGGTTTCTGCTGGCCCGGCGAGAAAGCCCGCGCGCAGATTTTCGCGATCAATCCGGCGCCCTCGCAGGTACACGCTCGAGATTCGGCGCGTGTTGGTGATGTCGTCGAGCGGGTTGGCATCGAGGACGACAAAATCGGCGCTTTTGCCGGCAGCCACGGCACCGAGATCGTCAAGGCCGAGGATCTCGGCGGAGGTCCGTGTCGCCGCCCCCAGCGCCTTCGCTGGGGGGATGCCGGCCGCCACCATGTTCTCGAGCTCGGTGTGCATCGTCCAGCCGATGAACTGATCGCCCTGCTGGCCGCCGCCATCGGTGCCGACACCAATCTTCACACCCGCGGCACTCAGCCGCGCGATCCCCCTGGCCAGCCGGTCCCACGTCTCCTTCGATCGCGCGAGCTGCCCGGAATCGGTTTGCGGAAAGCGTCCCTGCAGACGCTTGATCTGCTCGGGCCGCACGGTCTCGACAATCAACGGGTGCACCGGGTTGAGCCAGGGTGCGTACACCGCTCGCCGGGGACCACCTAACGCCGACAGCACCACCGTGTTCGGATGCTGCTTGAACAGCGCCACGAGCTCGTCGTCAACGTCGCTGATCATGTGCGCGAAGACGTCGATGCCCGCTCGAAGCAACGCCTTCGCGTCGGCGAGATCTGTGGCATGAACAGCCACGCGCATGTTGTGCTTATGCGCCTCGTCGATGATGGCGCCATACAGCTCAGGAGTCAGTTTCTTGATCGTGCCGCCGCGATCGTCCACCCACGTTTTGATGAGCGTCACCTTGCGGGGCGCCAACTCCTGCACCGACGCGCGCGCCCCTTCCGGGGTCGTCACCGGAAACGCGGCCTGCCGCATGTTGTCCGGGCTGATCTCCACGAGCGGTGCGAGACCGCGACCGGCGGTCAGGAAACGCGCGGCGTCCGCATGCTTACCTGCCAGCGTCTCGTCACGGATCTGAAACGGCAGCTCACCGAAGTCGCTACCCATCGCCTGGCTCGCCGCCACACCGAAGTAGGCGAACCGGCGCATGTGGTCGAGGATGTTCTCGCGCGTGTAGTTGGCCGCTCCACTCGTCAGGTTCTTCATGTAGCCGATGTGCGAGTGACCATCGACGAGCGCGGGAATGACTGTCTTGCCCGTCAAATCGACCCGTGCAGCACCGGGCGGAGCAGTAACGTCGCCTCGACGCCCGACGCGAGTGAACCGGGCGTTCTCGACCAGAAACGCGGCGTTCTCGATTGCCGCGTCACCATCCCCGGTGATCAAGCGCGCGCCCTCATACAGGGTAGTGCCAGGGATCGCGCCAGGCCCCTGCGCGCCAGCCGGCATCAGGCAGGCACAAGCAAGAACGCACGCGATGAAGATCGCCCTTACGTGCATGCGTGAATGGGTGAGATTATACGTGCTGCGGAGGCGGACAAATGTCGATCGTCGATGACCT
>JAICEG010000150.1 GCA_025924295.1 Vicinamibacteria bacterium | reverse complement strand
CTTCCAACTCCCGACTCCCCACTGCCATTTGTAGTTGGAGGTTTGAGAATGGGCGTTGATCTCAAGCAGTGCGAAGATCGATCAGCGTCTGCAGCAGCTGGTCGATCGAATCCTGTGCCTCCAGATGGTACGCGGCGCTGGATGTCTCGGACGGGCCGACGCGAATACCCAGGAGCGTCTCCGGCGGCAGCGCTCCAAATGCGTCTTCGTCAGTGTCGTCATCTCCGACGTAGATCGCCTTGTCACAGCCGCTCAGCTCGAGCGCACGTCGAAGGGCGACTCCCTTGTTCGCGCCATCTTTCGGCAGCAGGTTCACGGCCGCCGCACCGCAGATGACCCGCACATCAGGCAGCTTGCGAACGATCGGCAGAATGAGCTGAAGCGTGCGCTCGTTGTCGGGCGCCAGCCGGTAGTGCACCGACAGGGAATGCGTCTTGTCTTCGACGAAGACGCCGGTGAGAGTCGCGAGTTGCTCGCGCAGCTGATCCGCCCAGCGGTGCACTCTGACACGCGGGCGCGACTTGCCGCCCGACCACTCGAGTCCGTGGTTCCCGAAGATATGCCTGACCCCGATGTTCGCGACACGCGCGGAGATATCGTCGAGCGCACGCCCGGAGATCACAACCATCGGGTAGTGGGCCGCCACGCGCACGAGTAGTTGCTTCGTCGCCTCCGGCAAGCGCGCACTCTCGGGCGTGGGGGCAATCGGAGACAGGGTTCCGTCGTAGTCGAAGGCGAGCAGGACACCGCTTTGCGCGAACGATTCAAGAACGGCGGTGCACTCGGCACCAAGGATGGCGCGGGTGCCATTCACACGGGCATATCCTCCCAGCGGCGAACGGAATAGTGCAGGGGTTTCGTCCACAGGCTTTCCAGACCCTCCAGAATGTCAGACGCCCAGCCGAACACGTTGCGCCCGGCAACGATGCGCCGCATGGCACGCATGCGCGCGCGCCGTTCGTCGAGCGGCATATCGATCGCCTGCAGCAACGCGTCGGCAAAACCGTCTACGTCGTACGGATTGATGATGACCGCCTCACGCAGTTCCTGCGCGGCGCCTGCCAGCCGGCTGAGCACGAGCACGCCGTCGTCATCGTCACGGGCGGACACGAACTCCTTGGCGACGAGGTTCATCCCGTCGTGCAGCGAGCTGACGATGCAGAAGTCGGCCAGGCGGTACAGGGCAACGAGGCTCGTGATGGTGAGCGGCTTGGTGTGATAGTGCACGGCGGGTGCACCGCCCGGTACACGATGCCGCGCGTTGATGGCCGAGATGCGCTGGCCGATCTCAGCTTCGATCGACGCGTAGCTTTCGATCTCGGAGCGCGATGGCACGCCGATCTGGACGAACGTCAGCTTGCCTCGCAGCGCGGGGCGACGGCAGAGCAGTGCATCGAGCGCGTCGAGTCGTTCCGGGATCCCCTTGGTGTAATCGAGCCGGTCGACACCGATGCCGATGATCTCCGCCGACAGGCGGAAGAGACGCGCCAGGCGCGTCTGCTCCATGGCAAGCGATGGCTCGCCTGCGATCGCCTGGATGCGGTCGTAGTCGACGCCGATCGGAACGGACACGACGGTGGTACTGCGGTCGCCGAAGCGAACCCGTGACAGTTCGGGCTCGACCTCGACATCGAGCTCCTCCTCGACTGCCATCAGGAAGTTGCGGCGGTCGCGTTCCAGCTGAAACGCCAGCAGGTCGTTGGCGAGCAATCCACGCAGGAGATCGGGTGCCCATGGGCAGATCCGGAACCGATCCGGGTAGGGCCACGGGATGTGCCAGAAGAGCGCCGTGCGTGCCTCGGGCAGTCGCTGGCGAAGCGCCGGCGCTACGAGCGCGAGGTGATAGTCCTGAATGAAGACGGGAGTATTGGAGGTCCCGACTTCTTCGCTCACCGCCGCAGCGAAGCGGGCATTGATGTCGCGATAAGCCGTCCAATCCTCGGTGCGAAACTGCGGGCGCACGTCGACGAGATGGCACAGCGGCCACAGGCCCTCGTTCGCGAACCCGTTGTAGTAGGCGGAGAAGGTCGGCTCTTCCAGCCAGAGCCGCCGCAGTTCGTACGACGGGCTCTCGGGTGGCACGGGCACCTTGTCCGACTTGTTGACGACCTGACGATCCGCGGGCCCGGCGCCGTGCGCGACCCAGACACCGTTTCTCTCGCGCATCAGTGCATCGAGCGCGACCGCGACACCACCTGTCGCTGGCGTCGCGACGATGCGCCCGCGATCGTCCTGGCGATGGAGGTACGGTTCGCGGTTGGAAACCACGACGAGCGGCCGCCGGGGCGGGGGCTCGAG
The DNA here is from genome assembly GCA_025924295.1 of Vicinamibacteria bacterium. GTDB lineage: Bacteria > Acidobacteriota > Vicinamibacteria > Vicinamibacterales > UBA2999 > Gp6-AA40. The sequence goes on along the minus strand of JAICEG010000150.1, from coordinate 8,663 downwards.
GTCGCCGCTCTTCCACAGTCCGTAGCGGAACAGCAGCGGGCCGAGAAGCTCGTGCAGCGCGATGAATGCGACCAACAAGGCCTGGAGGCGCGGTCCCCAGTTCGCAAACTCCGACGCGACGAGCGCAGCGAAGCCGAGCGTGATACCGGCCTGAGAGACCAGGCCGGTCCAGATGTACTCGCCGACGGTTCGGTCGATCCCCGATGAGCGCACACCGAGCGAGACACCGAACCTGATGAAGAACAATCGGACCGCCGACAACGCGATGACGATGAAGCCGCTCTCGACGAGCACGTCGAGTCGAAGGGAGGTGCCGACCGCGACGAAGAAGATGACCAGGACCGGGAGCGCCGCCCCTTGCACCGCCGCCTTCAACGCATCGCCCTGCGCGAGCGACAGGTTTTCGATGACGAGGCCGGCAGCAACGGCCGCCAGCAACGGCTCGAACTGTTGCGTGCTGCCGACCTGGCTGAGCACCGCGCACACGGCGATGACGACGAGCGCGATTTCCCGGCCCACGTAGCGCAGGTAAAGGGCGAACAGGGCGCCGACGAATACACCGAACGCGACGGCGCCGCCGATCTCCCACGTGAAGCGCGCCAGCAGGCCGACGCCATCGCTGGCCGTTGCGCCAACCGTGACACGCGCAAGGAGCATCGCCAGCGAGAAGAGCACGAGGACGACCAGGTCAGCGAGAACGACCACGGTCAGGACTGTCTCGCTCAGTTTGCCGCGCGCCCCGGTTTCCGTCGTAACGGCCGCAGTCATCGTGGGCGAGAAGCTGACGGTCATGAGGACCAGCAGTGTCACGATCGCGAGACGTTCGAACCCGGTGGCGTCGGGCGCAATCGACAGCCATGGCCATGCGAGCCACACGACCGCGCCGATCCCGATCATGGCCACTGCGAGTGTCCACGCAGTCAGGCGCGCAATGGCCTTGAATTGATAGCTGAGCCGCTCGAGGTTGAGCGTGAGTCCCGCGATCAACGCAATGAGCGTCGTCGCAATGCCGGTGACGAAGTGGAGCTGAACGGCCATCGCCTCGGTGATGACATCACCGACGTTGGGGCCGATGAGCACGCCGAAGAGGAGGTAGCCGGTCAACCGCGGAAGCCGGAACCGCCGGAGCACATCGCCCGCGACCCAGGCACCGAGCAGCGTGAATCCAATGGCGAGCGCGGCGCCCGCCGTTCCGGAGGCAACAGGATCGCCGATCGCGCGAACCCACAGCACGACTGCGACGGCGAGGCCCAATGCGGCAAGCTGCTTCACTCGTGCGTCTCCGCCGGCCGCCAGAGTGCCGCCAGCAACTGCGAGCCGATGCTGCCGAGCACGGTGGCAGAGAGAATCACGGCCGCCGCTGATTCCGCCATCGAGGTCGCATCGAGAGCGAAGGCGATTCCGAACACGCCCGGGGGCAACAGCATCGGACCTACGTTGTCTGGAATGCTCACGCCGGGGGCGCGGCGCGCGAGCCAACTGCCGAACAGCTTGCCCGCGATGCGAAGCAGCAGATACGCAATCGCAAAGACCAGGATCCATCCGGAATACGTCGTCTTCGCTCCGGCCGCCAGCAGCATCAGCACGATCAGAGGGTGGCGGAGATACCGGACGTCGCGCTCGATGCAGTCGCGGGCGATGCCGCCGGTATAGCCCCAGAACAGACCGGCGATCACGCCGCCCGCCAGCGCCGAGAGCGAGAGGTAATCCGCGATGCCGCCGATCAGCAGGAGGACGGCAATCGAAAACACCCGCTGCTCGGTGCTCGGCGAACTGTCGGACAACAGGAGCCAGGCAGAGGCCGCGATGAGGAGCGCGAGAATCGCTGTCTGGATGATGAGGCCGAGAGACGACAGCACCGAGAACGAGTGGATGAAGGCGAGCACGATGGCGCCAATTGCGACGGGAAGAAGCCCGTCCAGATCGCGCATGCGGATGACTGGTGGCCGCAGACGATCGGGGTCGGCGTCGGGCAGCGTGGCCGACATCGACGCGCACAGGCCAGCCATCAGGGCCACCAGCCATACGTCGGACTCCGCGACACCGGGAAAGACCGGGATGACGAGCCATACACCGATGGCCACGAGCGCGCATGTGAACGACGACTCGATGCTCGCCTTTCCGAGGAGCGACCAGCGGTGTGGTGCCGCGGGTCGCGTGAACTCGAGGCCCGCGAGGATCCCGAGCGCCGCAATGGCGACAGGAAGAACGGGATCGATGACGACGAGCACGCCCGGCGTCAGCACCGCGAGTCCCTCCGGACCCAGCGCCGCGCCGAGCAGCAGGATGAGGACGACGGGGACCGCGCCGGTCGACCAGCTGAGACCGAACCGCACGTGCCAGGGGAGGGGGCGTACAGGTGCGGCGGCAGCGAGGCGATCGACCGCCACCTCGCCGGTCTGGAGATCTGATGCGATGACGTCGGAATACCGTGGCTCCGCCATCACTTCACCAGTCCCACGACGAGGTGCGTCCTGCCCCGCGTGATCGCGAGCATGATCGCCTCGCCTGTCCGAGCGGATCGGAAGGCGTTGCCAATCTGCGCCGCAGTGGGCGCCGTGATGTTCCCCGAGAGCGTAATCAGATCTCCTTCCTGCAGTCGCGCCAGACCGGCGGCTGACTGAGGATCGACTCGCAGGATCGTCGTGCCGACGCCCGGGACGTCGCGCATTCCCAGGCCCAGGGTGCGGTCGGCCGTGGACACATCCGCCACCGGCAGACTGACAGCCAGATCGACCTGCTTGCCCTGGCGGCGCACGCGCAGCGTTGCGTCACCGGCGCGAAGCCGGCTGCTCGCGACTTCCCAGTCCCGCGTGTGCAGGATCGGCTGGGAGTTGAGCGACTCGATCACATCACCCACGGCGAGCCGTTTCGCCAGCGGCCCTCGCGCATCGACCCACGCCACGACGACACCTTGCATGGCGCCGGTCGCCCGCATCAGTGCGGACGTGAGCGGACGAACTTCGACACGCAGATCGACTGCGGACGTCCGTTCGAGACTGAGAATGCGACCGGCCTCGGCCGCCACGATGTCCCAGGGCACGATCGCCAGCCCGATTGGCTCGCGAACGACGAGACCGGCGATTTCGCCGGACGTCGTGAAGACGAAAGCGGACGGCGTGAGATCCGTCCCCTCGGGCACCATCCAGATCGCACCAGGCCACGCCGGACTTCGCACCTCGAGCAACGACCCCACGAGCACCGGTCGCAGCGAGACACCGCCGGACATGCTCACGGTGGCCATGAGATAACGCGGATCGTCGAGCGACTGTGGCGTCCAGGGCGGAATGCCCGCCGGCGTTGCCTCCGACTCGGCGCGAACGACGGCGAGGCCGGTCACGCGATCGGCCGCGACGACGTCCGTGTCGTTGGTCACCTGGTCGCCGCGTCCGAACAGAACGATCGCCTGGTCGTTTCCGAGACGGATTGCGGGCAGGCGGCGAGGGCCGTCCTCGACCGTGTCGTCGGCCGCCGACACCGGTATTGCGAGCCATGAGTTCGCCAGGCGGCTTTGCAGTTCGGCAATCTCACCGGCGAGGTTGGCAAACCGCGGAACGCTCGAGAGCTGAGACAGCAGCGAGGGAATCGGATTCGGATTCACCGGCTGACCCGGAAAGCGAATGCGCGCCAGCACCCAGAGGGCGAGCAGCGCGACGAGCGCAGCGATGAGCAGCTGGCGCGTCTCGCGCGATACGCGACTGCGCAGAGTGTTCGACGTTGACATGGCTTTGGCGTCGACGCGATTCAACCCGAGACGGTCCCCCAGCCGAGGGACGGCGCCAGCGACCTAGTGTTGCACTCTTGGATGCGCAAAATAGTTGAGGTAACGTCGCACCTGCCTTGACCCCGGATCACGAAACGCGGTACACGCACGAGAGCGGCCTGAGACAGGCCTTCATAACGACCACACAGGGAGATGCCCAATGCGTCATGCAGTTGTAATTCTTCTATTGACCAGCTGTATCACTCTGCCACTGTTCGCACAATCCCCGGAAGGCTGGAAAATGCGAATCGATCGTAGCCAGAATGCCCAGGATCCTGACGATCGGCCCGACCTTTCGTTCACCACGAAAGGGAAGGGCTTCAACGTGAAGGGCGGTCCAGCTGGAACCTTCTGGGACGCACGCAATAACGCTGCCGGTAGCTACACGCTGCGGGCCACCTTCAACCTCAACCAGCCGTCCAGCCACACAAACTATTACGGGCTCGTATTCGGCGGGTCGCAATTGGACGGCGCCAGCCAGTCATACACGTACTTCGTCGTCGCTCAGAACGGCTCGTATCTCGTGCGCCAGCGAACCGGCGATGCCACCAAGGACGTGCAGCGCGCGTCGCACGACGCCGTCAAGCGACCCGACGCGTCCGGACGTTCGTCGAACACGCTGGAAGTGCGAGTGGCGGGCGACACGGTGTCGTATGTCGTCAACGGGACGGTCGTGCACAGCGGTCCGAAGAGCGGGCTCATTACCGACGGGATCGCCGGCTTCCGCGTCAACCATCAACTCGATGTCGCCGTTGAAGGGTTCGAGATTCAGCGCTCGTAGCAGCACCGACGCGCGGTGTGAACAAGGAGAGCCCGCTCGCGGGCTCTTCTCGTCGGGTTCGTGTGTCCTGGTGCTGGCGCTCGTGCTCGCTGTGCCTTCGCGTGTCGCGTCCGAAGACTGGCCGCAGTTTCGTGGACCGACAGGGCAGGGGCACTCGAGCGAACAAGGGCTGCCCGTCGAGTGGAGTGAGACTCAGAACGTTCTGTGGAAGGTCCCGATCGGAGGTGGCTGGTCATCGCCGGTCATCGCGGCAGGGCGCGTGTGGTTGACGGCGGTCAACGCGACTCGTAACACGAGGGGAGAGGACTCGGTCGTCTCGCTCCGCCTCATCGGCCTCGAAGTGGCGACGGGTCGCGAAGTCGTCAACGTGGAAGTGTTCAAGCTTCAGTCCCCCGGAGCGATCAACCAGAAGAACAGTCGCGCGTCGCCCACACCGATCGTCGACGGCGAGCGTGTCTACGTGCACTTTGGCGCCGACGGAACCGCCGCGCTCACTACATCCGGCAACGTGCTATGGACCACACGTCTTCGCTACGACTCGCAGCACGGGAATGGCGGTTCTCCAGTCCTCTACCGGGATCTGCTGATCATCAACTGCGACGGATGGGGCGATGAAGCCTACGTCGTCGCACTCGACACGCAGACGGGCAAGCCGCGCTGGAGAACCTCGCGGCGAAGACCGTGGAGCCATGCGTACACGACGCCGCTGGTGATTCGTGCGGGGGAGGTGGATCAACTCGTGTCTGTCGGAGCATTCAGGACGGCAGCGTACGAACCGCTGACCGGCAAGGAGATTTGGCGCGTGAGCTACGGCGAGGGATTTTCCAATGTGCCGCGCCCCGTGTTCGGTCACGGCCTCGTCTACATCGCCACCGGATTCCAGGAGCCCTCGCTGATGGCCGTTCGTGTTGACGGTAGCGGCGACGTCACTCGCACGCACGTGGCGTGGACGTTGACGCGGGGGGCGCCCTATACACCGTCGCCGTTGCTGGTTGGCGAGGAGCTGTACTACGTCAGCGACACGGGCGTCCTGTCCTGCGTCGATGCGAAGACCGGACAGATGCACTGGCAACAGCGAGTGGGCGGCAACTATTCGGCGTCACCGGTCTTTGCCGAAGGCCGTGTCTATCTCCTGAGCGAGGAGGGGATGACGACGGTGTTTGCGCCTGGCAAGGTGTTTCGGAGACTCGGCGCCAATCGTCTCGACGGCACCACGCTGGCGTCGATTGCGGTCGCCGATCGCTCTCTGTTCATCCGTACAGATACGCACCTCTATCGAATCGGCGTTCGTGACGCGAAAGCCGGCGTATGATCGCCGCGGGAGCCCCCATGCTCAGGACTCGCCGCGTCACCCTCGCGCTCTACACGCTCGGTGTCCTCGTCTCGATCGCGTGCAGCGATCCGGTTGGCTCCGCAACCGAGGCCGTCGGCGAACCACCACGCGCCGTCGGACTGCCGCCCGCCACTTTCGAAGACGTCGGGATGTCGGGCGCGCGCATCGGCCGGCTCTCCAACGCGATGGCGCAACTCGTCGACGAGCGCCGGTTCGCCGGCGTGACCACCGCCATCGCGCGTCACGGCAAGCTCGCGTACCTGGGTGCCTTTGGCCGGCGCGACATCGAAGGCGCCGCACCGATGACGCCCGATGCAATCTTCCGTATCTACTCGATGTCGAAGCCGATTACCGGGGTCGCACTGATGATCCTCTACGAGGAAGGCAAGTTTCGGCTCTCGGATCCGGTCGCCAAGTACATTCCGGAGTTTGCCAACCTTCAAGTCGCGGCCGGGCCGTTCACCACGCGTGTCGAGAAGCCAAGGCACCCGATCACGATTCGCGAGTTGATGACGCATACCGCCGGGTTCACATACGGTCTGTTCTCGGATTCGAGAGTGGACCGGATGTATCTCGAGAAGCAGGTGCTGGCCTACGACGGCACCTTGAAGGACATGATCTCGCGCCTGGCGGGCATCCCGTTGCGGCAGCAGCCAGGGGCGACGTGGCACTACAGCGTGGCCGTCGACGTGCAGGGTTATCTGATCGAAGTCCTGTCCGGGCAGAAGCTCGATGCATTTCTCCAGACACGGGTCTTCACGCCGCTTGGCATGGTCGACACCGGATTCTACGTGCCGAAGTCGAAAGCCCACCGTCTCGCGCAGGTGTACACGTACGGAGAAGACGGCGGCCTGATGCCGCCCTCGAAGTTCGGCGAGGAGGCGCGCCTCGGCGGCGTGGCGCTCAAGGCCGACGATGTCGTGGCGAGATACCTCGAGCCACCGACGTTCCTCTCTGGTGGCGCAGGCCTCGTCTCGACGACGGCCGACTACCTGCGATTTGCGCAGATGCTCCTGAGTGGTGGGGAGTTGGACGGCATCCGGATTCTCTCGCCGCTGACCGTGGACCTGATGCGCCGCAATCAACTCCCACGTGAGGTGAAGGAGATGTCACCCGGGGTCGGCTTCGGGCTCGACTTCGCGGTGATCGACGATCCGGTCGCAGCCGACGGGATCTCGCAGGGAGAGTATTACTGGACCGGCGCCGCCGGAACGTGGTTCTGGATCGATCCCGTGGAGGACCTCGTGTTCGTCGGCATGGTTCAGCAGTTCGGAGCCGATCGGCCCGACGTACGCTCGCTGTCGCGACGCCTCACATACCAGGCCATCGTGAAGCCGGCGAGAGAGTCGGCGGAGAACTGAGACGGCGGGTCCCCAGAACAGGGCCCGGCCTACTTCTTCGTCAACAGCGGGTGCAGCGTCGCGACGCGATGCATGTACCCGCCTGCCCGCGCGTATTCGTCAGCGGCAGCTGCCTTGAGGTGGGCAACACCAGCGGACGTGTTGCCGGTCGCCTCGTAGTACAGACCCACATAGAGCTCGGCGAAGAAGCGCGCCGAGAGTGATTGCCCTCCCGCTTTCAACACGGCGTCAGGTGACAGCGTGCCTTTGAACATCTCGTAGATCTCACGCATCGGCGAGCGTTGATCGGGACCGACCGGCAGCAGCACCGCGCGGGCACGCTGTGGCGACTCCGCATGCGCAACGCAGAGGAAGTGCCACGCCGGGTTCTCGACGTCGTTGGGATTGACGGTCCGGTGCGATTCGAATTGCTTGCGGCAGTCGTCGTAGCGTCCCACGTAGTACAGCGCGATGCCGCGCTGCCACAGTTGCGGCGCCACGTCGGGAACGAGCGCCGCGACACGGTCGAATCCGACGACCGACTCCTTGACGCGCCCCGACAGGAAGTCCTCGATCGCGCGATCGAGGAGGCCGCGCGGGTTATCTGCCTGCTGTGAAGAGGCCGCCGCGGCCATGCTGATGATGGCGACGACGAGGAGGAGGCTTTTCACTTGCGCAGGTCCAGACAGAGGAGCGTGTTCTCGTTGCGAACGTACAACAGGCCGTCGGCCAGGGCAGGGTAGGGTCTGACTACACCCTGCAGAATCTGAGCGCGTGCGATCGGCTTGAACGCCTGCGGTGAAGCGGTTGCAAGAACGAGCTCGCCACCTTCCCTCGTGATCAGAAGCTTGTCGCCGGCCAGCAGGACGCTTCCGGCACGGAACTGCTCCTGGCTCCACTTGACCGTACCGGTCTGAAATTCCACGGCGCGTAAGCTCGGGCCAAATTCCTGGCGACCGTGAAACCCGTACAAATGTCCGTTGTAAAAAACACTGGTCGCATAGTGGTTGGACAGCACATCGTCGGACACCCAGACGTCGACCAGCTGCGAGCCGTTCACCCGCAGCACCCCGGCTCCGGGCCCGTACTGAGCGGACACGAAGATCTGGTCGCCGACCACGAGCGGCGTGGCCGCGTTGACCGACGCCGCAAGGCGTGCACGCCATCGTCTCTGGAACTGTATGGCGCCTGACGCCGGATCGAGACCGACGAGATTGTCGCGCGTGAGAAAGACCGCGGAGCGGCGACCACCGATCGTGGCTCCCACTCCTGACGAATAGCTCGCATCGTCATCAGTGGCGGTCCAGAGGACTTTTCCAGTCTTCGCTTCGAACGCGACGACACCCGCTTTCTCGCCGCCGATGTTCGCGATGACGCGACCGTTGTCGACCAGTGGCGATCCCGCGGCACCGAAGAATCCCTTCGGCACCGAGAAGCGCTTCATCG
>JAICEG010000149.1 GCA_025924295.1 Vicinamibacteria bacterium | reverse complement strand
TTACGGGACGCGCTGCAGCCGTTCAGTTCGGCAGCGGCGGTTCCAGCACCGTTGCGCTTGCGGTTTGTTGCCGGAGCGATCGACATCGCCATCTTGCGGCTTCCGTTTTTTCTGCTCATCCCTTTCCTGGTGTCTCAAAACGCGTTTCCTCTTTCCATGATCCGATTCGCGATGAGCGCCGCGTACTACGGAATCTTGGAAGGCATATGGGGCGTTTCGGTCGGGAAACGCCTCCTCGGCTTGCGTGTGGTGATGCGGGGCGGTGGTCATCCACCCGGGTTGATTCGTGCGATCGCGCGCGTCCCGATCGTGGAGCTGCCCTCGTTCGTGGCAGCGACAATCACATCGATTCTTCGACCGGATGTCTGGCCACTCCGAGGCGAAACACAGCAGCTGTTGGCGATCACTGACGCTACACTATTTGTCGGGCTCCTTGCGCTGCTCTTCGCAACGGCTCGACACCGCAACGGGTCCGCCGCCATACACGACCTCTTGACCGGAACGCGTGTGATCCATCCCGTAACACGGTTTCAGCGACACGCGCTCGATTCCGTGCCCGAGCCCAGTGCCACTCTCACGACGCGGCGCCGTCGTATGGGTCCTTTCGACGTCATCGACACACTGGGGCGCACTGACCGTGGAACGTTGCTCCTGGGATTCGACCCGCGCTTGAGGCGCCGGGTGTGGTTGCACGAACTTCCAGCGGACGCACCGAGCGTCTCGTCGCGCATTCGCGATCTCAGCCGATCGGGGCGCCTCCGCTGGCTAGGCGGGCGACGGACGTTGCAGCAGAGCTGGGACGCCTACGAAGCATTGGACGGCGCACCGCTTGTTACTGTGAATACTCCGCAACCCTGGCGGGTGGTTCGACAGTGGCTTGCCGATCTGGCGCGAGAGATAGACGCGGCGCTGGGTGATGGAACCCTTGGTCGTCTCACGGTCGCTCGTGTATGGATTACCCGTGAGGGGCGCGCGAAACTTCTCGATTTCCTACCCCCGGACGCACTCACTGCCTCAGTGTCGACGACGCCAGCTTCCGAGGTCTCGGCGCAGGTCTTTCTAAGCGAGGTCGCAACCAGCGCCCTGACAGCACGCACCGGTTCATCGAACCGCAACGGTCCGCTGCCCAGGCACGCCCTGCCGATCTCCGCCTCGGCACTACTAGACGATCTGGCTCGAGGTGACATCGAGCCTCAGTCGGCTCTTGTCGAACGTACGACGGCCTCGCTGCGTGGAGCGGATCGCATCGAGCGACGTCAGCGGGTGGCGACGCTTGCCCTCTGCGCGGCGATCCCGGCGGCGTGGGCGCTGCTCGTCGGCACGATGTCCATGCTGACATACATCAGGCAAGGGCCACTAAACGAGACCGAAGAACTATCCAGCGCGCTATCCGTGTTGACGCTGAGCAGCGATGGAGCCTTCGACAGAGCGGCCGCCGAAACCTATATCGCTGGTCGCTTTGGGCCCACGATGCGTGAGCTCCAGAACTGGAGCGACCCACTGACCGTCGGACATCTCGCGCGCCATCGCCAATTGATCGACCGCATCCTCGCCAATCATCCGCGCGTGTCCTCCGACGACCTGGCTGCCTCGATCGCAACACTGGACCCGTTCTTCGAACAACAAGCCGCGATGCACCGTTGGATGCCATGGATAAGCGCCCTTGCCATCGCCGTCTACGTGTTCGTCATGGTAAGTCTCGTCGGCCTTATGGCCGCGTGGATCTTTCGTGGAGGCTTTCTCTTGCGTACCCTCGGCATTGCCGTCGTCACGAGAGATGGCCAGCTCGTTTCACGGCTGCGCGCGCTGTGGCGCGCGCTCGTCGCATGGGCAATCGTCATCGTGCCTGTGGCACTGGTCCTGGCGCTGTCGTACCTCGGAGTCGATTGGACCATGCCTGTCGCCGCGGTCGCGTCGACAACCTTTGCCGTCGGTGCCATATGGGCTATCGTGCATCCCGAACGGGGCCTGCAGGACCGCATTGCGGGAACCTATCTCGTGCCACGATGATGCGAGAATGACTTCGAGTCTGAGCTTCACGGCACGGGCACCGGCGTCGTCTACGGCATCACAGTCGTCGCCGCCGGCCTACCGACTCTCATCGGGCTATCAAGAAGGACAGATGGGACGGCGCTTCTTTGTCTTGTGGGCCCGCCTTCGCCTACATCAAAGAGCTTGACCTGTTACCCATGTGCCCGGAATAGACCCTGAGAATTTGGAGGCGCCGCCCGGATTTGAACCGGGGATGGAGGTTTTGCAGACCTCTGCCTTACCACTTGGCGACGGCGCCGGCTGGAACGTGTGCGTGAAGATCCGGCCGCGTCTAGGAGCGGCCACTACAGCGTTGGTCCGGCTCGATCCGGGCGCCACCTACGCGGAGTGTCGGATTGATCATGACTGCCATCAGTCCACCTCCGCGCTCCGCGCTACGATGGACAACCTTCGCGTGGCTTGCCATCCGTAGCTCGCGCGCTCGATGGCTGGCGCGAGCGAAGGATGGAGCGGGAAACGGGATTCGAACCCGCGACTTCGACCTTGGCAAGGTCGCACTCTACCACTGAGTTATTCCCGCCCGCGCAGAACAGGTAGCGTACCACAGCCGATCCAGCCCAAGCAAGACGTGGACCGACCACAGTCTCTATAATCGCAGTGCTTCCCCCGGCGCCCGGCGCGTGGACTCATCCCTCTCCGATGGAACCAACTCCCCACGCGCGGAGTCTGATCGTACGTCGTCGTCATCCGCCCACGAGGTGCCTTCGATGGACTACGAAGATCTGAACCTTCGAGCGTCGTCCCAGGATTCGCCGGAAGAACAAACGCCGATCCACTTTGCCGGGCCTGACGAGCGCTCGTTCACCGGCGTGAAACTGGCCGTTGCCGCCGTGCTGATCGCGGCTGTTGCTGCGACCGGCTACCTCGTGTTTCGCAGCCGCGGGCAACAGGCGTCGGCACCCGCTGACACCTCCGCGCCGGCGCAAGCCGCGGCGCCAACCGACGCTGCATCGTCTGCTGGGACCGACATACCAGCGATCGATCTGCCACCGCTCAATGAGAGCGACGAGGTCGTGCGCGGCCTGGTGAAGGAGCTTTCGTCCAACCCGAGCGTGGCCGCGTGGCTCACGACCGACAACCTGATTCGCAACTTCGTCGTCGTCGTTGCCAACATCGCCGCAGGCGAGGCCGCTCAGGGTCGCGTGCCGGCACTGAGGCCGAAGGGAACGTTCCAGGTCGAGGAACGCGGCGAAGACCTCGTCATCAACTCGCGCAGCTACGCTCGGTATCTGCCGCTCGCAACGGCTGCCACCTCAATCAAGCCGGAGGACGCCGCGAGGTTATACGGCATGCTGAAGCCGCGCATCGATGAAGCCTACGCAGAGCTCGGTCAGCCGAACACCACGTTCGACCAGACACTCGAACGCGCCATTGTCGTGCTGCTGAGCACTCCGGCTCCGCAGGGTCCCGTTCCCGTGGAACCGAACGGCGCTGCGGTGGCGTTTCGATACGCCGATCCCGCGCTCGAGAAACTGACACCGTCGCAAAAGCTGCTGATCCGTTTCGGCCCGGAAAACCAGCTCGCGGTGCAGACGGCTCTTCGGAATATCGCGCTGGCACTACGGATCCCGGAGGACCGACTGCCGAAGGGGAACTGAAAACCCTCGAAGATCGTCTTCTTGGGCATGACTCGACACTTCACCGCGACGGCGGCCGCGCTCGTGGCACTAGCCCTTCCTATTGCGGCGTGCGACATCGACGTGCAAAAGGAGGAGGTCGACGGCAAAGCCAAGGTCGACATCACATCGCCGGTCGGCAACGTCTCCGTCCGGACGAACGTCGAGACACCGGATACGGGACTGGCCGTCTATCCCGGGGCTCGGCCGCTCCGCGACGAGGACGAACCCGAGAGCGCTGACGTCAGCGTCGGCAACTCGATGTTCGGGGTCAAGGTGCTGGCGGCCAAGTTCGAGAGCTCTGATGAAACGGACAAGATCATCGACTTCTACCGCAACGAGTTGAAGGCCTATGGCGACGTCACCGAGTGCCGCGGCGACATCGACTTCCGTGGCCGCCGCGAGGCTCGTCGCCCGGTGTGCCGCGAGAAACCATTCGAGCGCGACCTGCAGCTGCTGGCGGGTCCCGAGGATCGGCAGCACATCGTCTCGGTGAAGCCACGCGGCGACGGGACTGAGTTCGCGCTCGTATACGTACAGACGCGCGGTAGAAGTTAGCCGGCTGCTGGCGGGTCCAGAGAGGACCCGCCCTCCACGTCACGTTGGCCCTGAACGTGCGATCTATTCAGGGTCATGAACAGCGATCAGCGTCAATCGTTCGGAAAATCAGGGGAAGACCTCGCCTGCCAGGAACTCCAGCGCCGCGGGTACGCAATTCTCGCCAGGGGTTATCGCTCGCGATTCGGCGAAATCGACATCATCGCGAAAGACGACCAGACGATCGTCTTCATCGAGGTGAAGACACGCAACGGCGATGAGTTCGGTGGCGGTGCGGCTGCCGTCACGCCCTGGAAGCAGCGACGGATCGCTCAAATGGCCGTCGACTATCTGTCGCGCAACAAGCTGCACGACAAGCCGTGCCGATTCGATGTCGTCACGGTGGATATCAAGGACGGCGCGCCGGAGATCGTGGTGTACACGAGCGCGTTCGATGCGATGGATTAGCGCGGTCCGGCTAAAGCCGGACACTACGGCCGGACACTACTGAAAGCTTCGTCGAGAATGCGGATGGCTGTATCGGCTTGCGCCGTTGTCAGGACGAGCGGCGGCGAGAGCCGGATCGCATTCTGGCCTGCGCCGAGCACCAGCAGACCGCGCCTGAAGCATTCGTGAACGACTCGATCGCGCTCGGTCGTCGCGCGCTCCTTCGTCTGCCGATCGCGAACGAGCTCGACGCCAATCATCAACCCGCGGCCGCGTACGTCACCGATGATCGAATGCTTGTCCATCAGCGCCTTGACGCCGGCAAACATGTGCGTACCAACGACCTCTGCGTTCTTCACCAGGCTATCGCGCAACAGCTTCAACGTGGCCAGTGACGCGGCGCACGACACGGGGTTGCCACCGAACGTGCTGGCATGCGTGCCCGGCGGCCAGGACACGATCTCCGATCGCGATGTCATCACGCCGAGCGGCAGCCCAGACGCAATTCCCTTCGCCATCGTCACGACGTCGGGTGTGACGCCGGTGTGCTCGATCGCGAACATCTTTCCAGTGCGCCCCATTCCGGACTGCACTTCGTCGACGATCAGGAGCATCCCGAACTTGCTGGCGATCTCGCGTAGTCTCTCGTGAAAGAGATTCGGCGGCACGACGTAGCCACCCTCACCCTGAATCGGTTCGACGACGATCGCGGCGACATCCTCGGGATGCACGAGGTGCACGAAGAGTTGCTCTTCGATGAAGCGCAGGCACTCCGCCGCACAGGTATCCGGATTGAGGCCAATCGGGCAGCGGTAACAGTTCGCGTACGGTGCGTGGAACACACCCGGCACGAACGGCGCGAACCCGCGACGCTGCGTCAGCTTGCTCGCCGTGAGCGACAGCGACCCCATCGAGCGGCCATGAAACGCGCCGAAGAAAGCAATGATGTTCTGGCGCTTGGTGTAGTAGCGGGCGAGCTTGATTGCGGCTTCGTTTGCCTCGGTTCCTGAGTTGCCGAAAAAGGATCGATGTGGCCCCGGCATCGGGGCGATCGCCGACAACTCCTCACCCAGCCGCACCTGCGGCTCGTAGTAGAAGTCGGTCCCCGACATGTGGAGGAACTTCTTCGACTGATCGATGATGGCCTGCACCACGTCCGGATGAGAGTGGCCGGTCGAGGTCACGGCAATGCCGGCAGTACAGTCGAGAAAGACGTTGCCGTCGACGTCCTCCACGAGCGCGCCCTCCCCGCGCGCCATCACCAACGGGTAGTCGCGGGTGTAGGACGTCGAGACGACCTTCGCGTCGCGCTCGATCAGCGCCTTCGCCTGCGGACCCGGGAGCGCGGTCTTGAGGGCAGGCCCGTTCATCTCACTTCTTCTTCCATCTGGTGCCTGACGGCCCATCTTCGAGCAGCACACCGCGATCGGCCAGCGACGCGCGAATGCGATCGGCCTCGGCAAAGTCACGCCTCTGCTTCGCGGCCTTCCGCTCCTCTATCATGCGCTCGATCTCGTCGACCGGTATCGGCGGCCGTTCGTCCTCGGCGCGACGGAGTGACACCACCCCGAGCACGCGATCGAGATCCTCGATCGTCGATCGCACGAGGCTCGCATCGGCGGCACTCATCTTCCCCGCATCGACTGCCGCGTTGCCGCTCTTGACCAGGTCGAAGATCGCCGCCAACCCGGCCGCGGTGTTGAGATCGCTCTGAAGCGCGGCCGTGAATGCTTCGCGCGCCCTGGCAACGGCGGCCTCGACGTCGGGCGACCTACCCTCCCCTTTCACACCCTCGAGCCTGACCAGGAAGTCGACCACCCGCCTGAGCGACTCCTCGGCCTGTTCCATCCCCGACCATGTGAAGTTCAACTGCTTGCGATAGTGAGATGACAGCAGCAGATAGCGAAGCGCGGACGGCCGAAACCCTTTCGCGACGATGTCGGGGACGGTGTAGACGTTGCCGAGCGACTTCGACATCTTCTCGTTCTCGACGAAGAGATGCTCGACGTGCACCCAGAAGCGGGCGAACTGCTTCTTCGTCGCGCCTTCTGATTGCGCGATCTCGTTCTCGTGATGCGGAAAGATCAGGTCGATGCCGCCCGCGTGAATGTCGATCGGCGCTTCACCCAGCAGACGCAGCGCCATCGCCGAGCACTCGATATGCCAGCCCGGCCGCCCGCTGAATCCACCGCAGTCCCACGCCGGCTCGCCCGGCTTCGATGCCTTCCAGAGCACGAAGTCGCGGGCATCGTCTTTGGAGTACTCGTCGACGTCGACGCTGGCGCCGGCATGCAGGCTCTGCTGATCGAGACGAGCGAGGCGGCCGTACGTCGGCAGCGTTCCGATCTTGAAGTAGATCGACCCGTCACGGTCGTAGGTGTGCCCATGGCGTTCGAGCGCGAGGATCATGTCGCGCATCGCCTGCATGTTCAGCTCGTCGGTCGCGCGCGGGCTCTCCTCCGGCTGCTCGATACCCAACAGATCGGCATCCGATCGAAAGGCGTCGATCCACTGCGTCGTGTACTCGCGCAGCGGCACGCCCGCCTTCTGCGCACCGGCGATCGTCTTGTCGTCGACGTCGGTGTAGTTGATGACTTCCCTGATCTCGTGTCCGCAGAGATATTTCAGCGTGCGGCGGAGCACGTCGAGACAGACGAAGGTCCGGAAGTTCCCGATATGCCCGCGGGCATACACCGTAAGGCCGCACGCATACATCCGCACGGTGTTCCCGTGCAGCGGCTCGAACGTCTCCTCCTGCCGCGTGAGAGTGTTGTAGAGGCGCAGCATGATGGAGGCGTCAGGGCTCGACAGCGATCGTACGGCCGTCGATCAGAAACTCCAGCGGACCGGCATCGCGGCGGACGACGACGGAGATCGTCGCATTGGGTGAGGTCTCGCGCAGACACGCGTGCACCGCGGCCTCGACCGATCCGGCAAACGTTTCGGCGTCCGAGTTGGCGCACGAGGCGTAGCGCGCGGCATGAACGGCAAGTCCCCGGACCATCGACACGAACTGCGCGTCGCGCGGGATTGAAATGGTGAACTCGAAGGTGCTGGCGTCCACGCTACACGCAAAACCGGCTGAACAGGCGATCGGCGGTGCGCCGATCGGCTTCGATTTGCTCACGCAGCGCATCGACATCCGGGAACTGTCGCTCGTCCCTGATGCGCTGCACGAATCCGAGCCGCACTGAACGGCCGTAGAGATCGGCCGAGTACTTGAGCAGGTGCGTTTCCACCGTCAACTCGCCTTCGCCGAAGGTGGGACGGACGCCCACGTTGGTGATCCCCGCGTGGACCACGCCATCGATCGTCGTCGTGGTCGCATACACACCGTGCGGTGGAATCAGCTCGTTCACAGTCTGCAGGTTGGCGGTCGGAAACCCGATTTCGCGGCCGCGGCGCCGGCCCGCGACGACGGTGCCATCGATGAAATAGGGGTGACCGAGCAGCGCGCCCGCCTCGTCGACGCGCCCCTCCGAGACCAGCCGTCGGATGCGGGTGCTGCTCACCACGAAATCCTTGTAGCGTACCGGGTCGATCTTGTCAGCCCGGAACCCGTAGTGCTGGCCGAGCGTTCGCAGCACCGTGAAGTTCCCGACGCGCCCGTGACCGAACAGAAAGTTCGCCCCAACCCACACCTCCGAGACCCGCAACCAGTCCACCAGGACGGTCCTGATGAACATCTCCGGGTCCCACTCCGACAACTCGCGTGTAAACCGTACGACGGCCACGCAGCTGATGCCCGCGCTATGAAGCGACTCGAGCCGCTGCGATTTCGTCATGAGCAGCTTCGGTGCCTTGTCCGGCCGCAGAACGCGCGGCGGATGAGGATCGAAGGTCATTGCCATCGGCGTGCCGCCATGTTCGGCGGCGCCACGCCGGACGCGCTCGATGATCTTGAGATGGCCGCGATGCAAGCCGTCGAAGTTACCGAGCGCCAGAACCGGATGTACGAGCCACGGCGGCCGGGGGTCGTCCGGGAAGTGGATGGTCTCCATTCACTCCACGTCGACTCGCACGTCGAGCACGAGCCCATCATATGCCAGTTCAACGCCCGCGGGCAGGCGCGCATTGGTTGCGGCGTGGCCCAGGTCGTGGGTCATATGAGTCATGTACGCGCGCCGCGGCTTCAGCCGGGCGATGACCTCGAGTGCCTCCGACACGCTGAAGTGGGTCACGTGCGGGCGATCGCGCAGCGCGTCGATGACGAGCGTATCGACACCGTCGACGAGCGCCAGAGACGACTCCTCTATCCGGTTGCAGTCGGTGAGGTACGCAAAATCACCGAAGCGGAACCCGAGCACCGGCATGTCACCATGCCACACCGGCACGGGCACGACGCGGACGCCTTTGATGCTGAGCGGCGACCGAATCTCATGCGCATCGATCCGGGGGATTCCACCGCCCTTCTTCTCGACGCCGTCGAACACGTAGTGAAAGGTGCGCCAGACGGTCTCCCACGTCGACGGACTCGCGTAACACGGGAGCGGTCCGCCCGCCACGGCATTGAAGCGGCGGACCTCATCCAGGCCGAGGATGTGATCGGCATGCGAATGCGTGAGCAGAATCGCGTCGACGTGTTTCACGCCGAAGGTCAGTGCCTGCTGCCGGAGGTCCGGTCCGGCATCGACCAGGATCTGCGCGTACGACGGCACGTCGAGATAAATCGACGGGCGCAGCCGCTTGTCGCGCGGATCCGTCGAGCGGCACACGGCGCACTCGCAGGCAATCATCGGCACGCCGTGCGACGTGCCGGTGCCGAGAAAGGTTACTCGGGCAGGCTTCACGGAATGATGATGCGCGAGGGCTCCTGCGGTTCGGTCTTGGTGGCCTCGACGTAACGCATTTGAAGCTCGTAGACGATCTGCTCGAGAAGCTGGCGCTCTTCGGCGGTGAGATTCCCTTTCGTCTTCTCCTGCATCAACGCGAGGATCTCGATGATCTGATGCGCGGCTGCAAGGTTTACCTGGCCGGCTTGCCCCGAAACCGGATCAGGGACGTCGCCGAAGTGAAAGGCTGCCGTGTGGGCCAGCGACAGCACGAAGCCGATGAAGGTGACTTCGGAGGACTCCTGCGGGTTCTCAGGCATATCCCAGCGATCGTAGCACGCGGCCCGGGCCTACCGGGACTGCCCCGACGACTGCTCGCGCTCGGCGGCGCGGGCGGCACTCAGAATGTTGAAGATCGCATGGTTGCCCTCGTGGCACTCGTACAACTCAACGGCTTCCTCTTCGTTACGCGTGAGCGGCATCGAGAACGTCCACGACTTCGGCCAGGTCGAGGGATCGTCCACGGTCACCGACCACTCCACCTGGTCAGGTGACGTTCGTCTGAAGCGCTCGACGATCCGCAGCATCTCGGCATTGGCGTTGCGGTAGGCACTTCGCTGTTTGAAGTTCGTCGTCTCGACGACCAGCGTGTCGCCCTCCCATCGGCCGCGCGCACTCCCCATGTCGAACCGAAGCGACTTGCCAAGCGGCGGGCGTGAGTCGATCGGGATGACGCGCGTCTCGTGCACCATCTCGTAGCGAATGGCTACGAAGCCAGGGCCCTGCACGATCTGATACGAGTTACCGTAACCACCCGGCAGCATCGAGCCAGGCAGTCCTCGCGTGATGCAGCGCTCCCAGAGACTGAAGTCTTCCGGGCCGTTGAATGGGCCGGGACCAAAGCTGCCACCGCGGCCGGCATCCTGAACGCGCGCACGCGCTTCAGCCAGAACAGCGGGGATCTTGCCATCTGCGGGATCGGTCACGAACCACGCGCGGCTGCCCTTCGTCACTTCGTAGATGTCGCGGAACTCGGCGGAGTTGCCGATCTTGCCTTCAGGGTCGCCGCCAAAGAACGGCGCACGATCGAGCGCCTCTTGCTGACGCTTCTTCATCAGCTCGGCCAGCTCCCGCGCGCTGACATCGTCCACTCGCCTGCCGGCGAACTCCGCTGGACGCTCGAAGGGCGTGCCGTACTCGTACTTGTTCGTGTAGTACCCCTGCAGGTCCGGATCACCCCACGGCGTCTTCGGGTGAGAGGCCGCGGTCCCTGACTGCGCCGCTGCGGCCAGCGGACACAACAAGGCAAGTGTAAAGGTCAAAGTGCAAAGTTGATAAGTAAGTTCAAAGTGCGACCGGGGTCGTCGACCGAGCTTCGTACACTTCATACTTACTTCCCCACTTTGACCTTTCAGACTTTGAACTTTCGAGCGGTTCAAGTTCAAGTCTCGATCCGGGTGGATGGTAGCATGACGACCGTGACTCCATCTGTCGGTGAAAAATTCGAGCGCCTGGTCGAGATCATGCGCCGGCTGCGGGCGCCGGATGGTTGCCCG
>JAICEG010000148.1 GCA_025924295.1 Vicinamibacteria bacterium | reverse complement strand
GGCACCGAGTCGTTTGCTACGTAGATGTCCGCCCAGCCAACATCGTTGAGATCGGTGAAGACGACGCCAAAGCCGTAGTAGCCGGGATCCTTGACGCCGGCACGTGCGGTGACATCTGAGAACGTGCCATCGCCGTTGTTGCGATAGAGGACGTCGAGATCTCCGGTGAGCTGCCTGGGACCGCAGAAGACATCGGTCGCCATGAACCGGCAGTTGGCGGTCGTGCCGCGAGCAGGGATCGTGCCTTCATCGAAGGCGACGTAGTTGGCGACGTAGAGATCCAGGAACCCGTCGTGGTCGTAGTCGGCGAAGGCGCAGCTCGTGCCCCAACGCGTCTCGTCGAAGCCGGCGCGGTGGGTCACGTCGACGAACGTTCCCTTTCCGGTGTTGCGCCACATGGCGTCGGCGCCGAACGCGGTGATGTAGACGTCGCTCGCGCCGTCGTTGTCGACGTCGCCGACGCAGACACCGGACCCCCAGCCACGGCGATCGAAGCCGCTCGACGAGGTCACGTTGCGGAAGCGTCCGCCGCCGTCGTTCTGGTAGAGCGCCACCATCTGATCGCCGCCCTGCGCGAATCGCTCGCGGGTCGACCCGTTGACGATCAGCACGTCGAGGTCCTCGTCGTTGTCGTAGTCGAAGAAGGCGGCGCCGTTGCCGTTGGCGTCCACGATGTAATCCTTCGCGGGTCCGCCGGAGACGTTGACGAGATCGAGGCCGGCGTCGGCGGCGACATCGACCAGCTTGATGGCGGTGCGTTGGGCGGAGGGTGCGGCGGCCACCATCGTGACCAGGAGGGCCGTCCAGACGACCCGGGGCAGGGTTGACATTCCGGCCCATTCTGGCAGATTCGGATCGGGCCCAGGGTTGCCCCCCCAATTCGGGTACAGAAGGACTTTCCGCCGATCACATATCCTAATCAGCACAACGAGATGCGGACGGGCAGACTCAAATTGAGCGTGCTGATGGTCGCGGTGTGGATGGCGGCTGTGGCGACGTCCGTCTCGACGGCCCCGCAGTCGGCTGCGCCCGCCTCTCAGCCGCCCGCCCCGACCCGCCCGAACGCCGGCTCACCGAACCACCAGCAGGTCGTGACCAAGTACTGCGCTGGCTGTCATAACCAGCGGGCCACCACGTCCGCGACCGCAACGGGAGTGGTCCTCGATAACGCCGACCTGACTCACATTGGTGACGGTGCGGCAATGTGGGAGAAGGTCATCAAGAAGCTCCGCGCTGGCGCGATGCCGCCCGCGGGAATGCCTCGCCCCGATGACGCGACCATGAACTCGCTGGTGTCGTTCCTGGAAACGACGCTGGACCGTAGAGCAACCGAGCACCCGAACCCGGGTCGTCACTTGCCGCATCGGCTGAACCGCGCCGAGTACGAGAACGCGATCCGCGATCTGCTCGCGCTCGACGTCGATGCCTCGACGCTGCTGCCGCCTGACGATTCGGTCGACGGGTTCGACAACAACGCCGACTCCCTCGGCGTCTCACCGTCGCTGCTCGAGCGTTATCTTTCGGCGGCCGCAAAGATCAGCGCCGTCGCCGTCGGCGACCCGAGCATCAGCGCCAGCTCCGAGACGTATCGCATCCGCGGTGACGCATCGCAGACGGGGCAGAACGACGACCTTCCGCCGGGCACGCGTGGCGGACTGATGGCGCTCCACACGTTCCCGCTCGATGGCGAGTACCTGATCAAGGTCAAGCTGCTCGAGATCAACCTCGGATCGATCCGCGGGCTCGAGTATGAAAACCAGCTCGAGGTGACTGTCGACGGTGAGCGCGTGCTGCTCGCGCCTGTCGGCGGTCCCGAAGACTACACGCAGTCCTCGCTCAACGCGACCAACGTCGTCAACTCGCTCGCCGAGCGGCTGCAGGTAAGAGTAAAGGTCAAGGCCGGACAGCGTCAGGTTGGTGCGGCGTTCCTGCAGAAGCCGGCATCGCAGGGCGGGAACCGGTTGCAGCCGTTCCTGCGGAGCACGTTGATCGCGACCGATCACACCGGCCTGCCGCATGTCGAGAACTTCACGGTCAGCGGGCCGTTCAACCCGACCGGCGTCAGCGACACGCCAACTCGTCGTCGTTTGTTCACGTGCACACCGGCGAAGCCACAGGACGAGAGGGCATGCGCGGAAAAGATCGTGTCCACGCTGGCGCGGCGTGCTTACCGTCGGCCGGTGGCGGCAGCAGATCTGTCCAGCCTGATGAAGTTCTACGATGCCGGCCACAAGGAGAAGGGATTCGATCGCGGCATCGAGATGGCCTTGCGAGCGGTGCTCGTCAGCCCCAAGTTCATCTTTCGCATCGAGCGCGATCCGGCCGGCGTGAAGCCGGGCACGCCATATCGCGTGAGCGAGCTCGAGCTGGCGTCACGGCTCTCGTTCTTCCTGTGGAGCAGCATCCCGGATGACGAGCTGCTCGACGCGGCAACCAGGGGACGTTTGCGCAAGGGCGACGAGCTCGATCGGCAGGTGCGCCGGATGCTGGCCGATCCGAAGTCGCAGGCGCTCGTGTCGAACTTCGCGGGGCAGTGGCTGCACATTCGCAACCTGCGAAACACGACGCCTGACAAGAACGACTTCCCCGACTTCGATGACAACCTCCGGCAGGCGTTCGAGCAGGAGCTGGACCTGTTCGTCGGCAGCATCATCGCCGAGGACCGCAGCGTCCTCGATCTGATGACGGCCGACTACACCTTCGTGAACGAGCGGCTGGCAAAGCACTACCGAATCCCGAACGTGTACGGCCCGCACTTCCGTCGAGTGACGGTGACCGAAGACCCTCGAAAGGGTCTGCTGGGCAAGGGCGGCATCCTGCTGGTGACGTCACACGCCGACCGCACATCGCCGGTGGTGCGCGGGAAATGGATTCTCGACAACCTGATTGGAACGCCGCCACCGCCGGCGCCGGCGAACGTACCGCCATTCCCCGAGGAGACGCCGGGGACGCCGAAGAGCGTGCGCGCGCGCATGGAGCAGCATCGCGCCAGCCCGGCGTGCGCAAGCTGCCATCGCATCATGGACCCGATCGGGCTCGCGCTCGAGAATTTCGACGCGGTTGGCGTCTGGCGCACGCAGGAGGCCGGTGCGAGCATCGATGCTTCTGGCGAGTTGTTCGACGGAAGCCGCATCAATGGCGCAATCGAGTTGCGACAGTCGCTGCTGAAGCGGCCGGACGTGCTCGTCGGCACCATGACGGAAAAGCTCCTCACCTACGCGCTCGGGCGCACGGTCGAAGCTGACGACATGCCGGTGGTGCGTGCGATCGTGAAGAGTTCGGCGGCGGACGACTATCGCTTTTCGTCGCTCGTGCGCGGGATCGTGACGAGTGTGCCCTTTCAGATGAGACGAGCGGAATGAAGGCGATTCCTCGGCGGACGTTTCTTCGGGGAGCAGGTGCGGCGATCGCCCTGCCGTTCCTGGATTCAATGGTGCCCGCGCTGGCGACGACCGCTCGTGCAGCGACCGCACAACGGCGTGTCGGCTTCGTCTACATCCCGCACGGCGTGATCATGGGGCAGTGGACACCGGCGACCGAAGGCGCCAACTTCGAGTTCACGCCGATCCTCAAGCCGCTCGAGCCGTTCCGTGACTCGGTCGTCGTGGTCAGCAACCTGGTGCGTGCGGAGGTCAACAGCAACCACGCCGTGTCATCGGCGTGCTGGCTGACGGGCGTTCCGCCGAAGCGGACCGACGGCCCCGACTTCGAGGTGGGCGTCTCGGTCGATCAGCTCATTGCGCGCCAGATCGGTCAGGACACGACGTTCCCCTCGCTCGAAGTGGCGACGGAAGATTTCACCGGGCTGCTGGGCGCGTGCGATCCAGGCTACAGCTGCGCGTACATGAACACGCTCAACTGGCAGACGCCGACCACGCCGCTGCCGATGGAGATCAATCCGCGTGTCGTGTTCGAGCGACTGTTTGGTGGTGGTGGCACGCTCGACCAGCGCCTGGCGCGGATGCAAGCCGATCGCAGCCTGCTCGACTTCGTCGTGGCGGACCTGAAGACGCTCGAAGGAGGCCTGCCGTCGCGCGATCGCGCGCGTCTCGACGAGTATCTCAGCTACATCCGCGAGATCGAACGCCGCATCGAGCGGGCCGAGAAGCAGGCGCACGCACAGCCTGACGTGCCCAATGCGCCGGTTGGGGTGCCCGAAGCGTACGTCGAGCACGTGGCGCTGATGTTCGATCTGCTCGCGCTCGCCTTCCAGGCGGATCTGACGCGCGTGTTCACCTTCATGATGGCGCGCGAAGTGAGCCAGCGGACGTATCCTGAAATCGGCGTGACGGAACCGCACCACTCGATTTCGCATCACGCCAACCGCCCCGAAGCGATCGAAGGGCATGCGAAGTTGAATGCCTATCACGTGAGCATGTTCGCGAAGTTCGTGGAGCGGCTGCGGTCGATGCCGGATGGCGATGGCTCGCTGCTCGACCACTCGATCCTGGTCTACGGCAGCGGCATGAGCGATGGCAACGGCCATACCGGCGCGCCTTTGCCCCATGTCGTCGTCGGTGGTGGCGCCGGCCAGATCAAGGGGAATCGGCACATCGCGACGTCCCAGGGGACCCCGATGGCGGACTTCCTGCTGGCGGTTGCCCAGAAGTGCGGGGTGGAGCAGGATCGTTTTGGCGTCAGCAAGGGGACGGTGAGCCTGTAGGATCTGAAGAGGATGTTCATCTCGAAGACAGCGATTCCCAGACGTCGGGTGCTGAAGGGCATGGGCGCCGCGCTTGCGCTCCCCCTGCTCGACGCGATGGTGCCGGCCCTGACGCCGACGGTGAAGACAGCGGCTGCGGCGCGCAAGCGCCTGGGATGTATCTACATCCCGCACGGCTGCATCATGGACCGCTGGACTCCGACCACCGAGGGGGCGAACTTCGAGTTCACACCCATCCTCAAGCCGCTCGAGCCGTTCCGCGACTCGGTCGTGGTGGTGACCAACCTGACCAGGCCCGAAGAGCAGGGCATCGATACCAATCACGCGGGCGCCCCGGCCTCATGGCTGGCGGGACTGCCGCCGAAGAGAACCGCCGGTCCCGATTATTCCCTTGGTATCACGCTCGATCAGGTCGTCGCGCAGAAGATCGGACAGGAGACGACTTTCCCGTCGCTCGAGCTGGCAACCGAGGATTTCAGCGGCCTGGTCGGCGACTGCGCCCCCGGTTTCAGCTGCGCGTACATGAACACCCTGAGCTGGCAGTCGGAAACGGCGCCGCTCCCGATGGAGATCAACCCGCGGGTCCTGTTTGAGCAGTTGTTCGGCGGCGGTGCGAACCAGGAAGAGCGCGTCGCGCGCATGCGCACGGATCGCAGCCTGCTCGATTTCGTTGCGGAAGACCTCAAGGACGTACAGGCGGGAATCGGATCACGCGATCGCGCGCGCCTGAGCCAGTATCTCGATCATGTCAGGGAGATCGAGCGCCGCATTCAGCGAGCCGAGCAGCAGGCTGCCACGATCCCCGACGTGCCGAGCGCGCCGGTGGGCGTCCCGGAGTCGTTCGACGATCACGTCGAGCTCCTGTTCGATCTGCTGCTCGTTGCGTATCAGGCGGACCTGACGCGTGTATTCACCTTCATGCTCGGTCGTGAGCTGAGTCAGCGGACGTATCCGCACATCGGCGTGACCGAGCCGCACCACTCGATCTCCCATCATGGCAACCGGACCCCGGCGATCGAGATGCACGCGAAGGTGAATACCTATCACCTGTCGCTCTTCGCGCAGTTCGTCGAGCGGCTGAAGGCGACCGAAGACGGCGACGGTTCGCTGCTCGATCATTCGCTCATTCTCTATGGCAGCGGCATGGGGAATGGGAACGTGCACTCCCCTGAACAGCTGCCGACGCTCCTTGTTGGCTCGGCCGCCGGCGCCGTGAAAGGCAACCGGCACATCGTCGCCGGAACGCTCACGCCCAACGCCGATTTACTCCTCAGCATCGCCGAGACCTATGGCATCGAGCTCCCGGAATTCGGCGACAGCAAAGGGCGAATCTCTCTCTAGGCCTGGTGTGGCGATGAGATCGAGTCACGTGGTGCGTGCGGTTCTGGTTGTCTTCTGCGCTGCGATCGCGGTGAGCGCCGCCGATGGCGACACGCGCCTGATCGACGCGGCGAAATCCGGGAACGCGGCGGCTGTGGCGAGCCTGCTTCGTCAGCGCGTGCCGGTCGATGCCAAGGAGCCGGACGGAACCACGGCCCTCCACTGGGCGGCGCGACTCGACCGCGTGGACATCGTGCAGGCACTTCTGCGAGCGAAGGCGCCGGTCAATGCGGTCAGCCGCTACGGCGTGACGCCGTTGACGCTGGCCGCAGTCAACGGAAGCGCATCAGTCGTCAATCTGCTCCTCGAGGCGGGCGCCGATCCCAACACCACTGGCACCGATGGTGAGACGGTGCTGATGCTCGCCGCCCGAACGGGACGCCCCGAGGCGGTGCGGCTGCTCGTGGAGAAGGGTGCGAACGTCAACGCGAGCGAGGCTTGGCAGGGCGAAACGGCGCTCATGTGGGCTGCGGCCGAAGGGCATGGCGAAGTCGTCTCGTTGTTGGCGAAGTACGGCGCCGATCTCAACGCCAAGTCGAAAATTCCCGAGTTCCCGAAGGTCAAGGTCGACGCCGCGACGATGGTCTTCACGGCCATGCCAAAGGGTGGCTTCACCGCGCTCCTCCTCGCGGCGAGACAAGGTGCTGGCGGCGGCGTTCGCGCCCTGGCCGAAGCCGGCGCCGATCTGAACGCGACCGATCCCGACGGCACGAGCGCGCTGAACATGGCGATCATCAACGCGCACTACGATGTTGCCGCGCTGCTCGTCGAGAAGGGCGCCAACGTGAACCTCCCGGACAGCACCGGGATGACGCCGCTCTACGCGACGATCGACATGCGCCACCAGGAGCCGTTGATCAATCGCCCACTGCGCAAGCCATCAGGCAGGTTGCTGCCGCTGGATCTCGTGAAAGTGCTGCTCGAGCGTGGCGCCGACGTGAACGCCCGGCTGAAGACTCCGCTGCTGATGCGTCAGCACAACGGCGGCGACCCGTCGCTCAACGAAGGCGCGACCGCCCTGATGCGCGCCGCGAAGGTCAGCGACGTCACGATCATCGGCCTGCTGCTCGACAAAGGCGCGGACCCCAATCTGCGCCTGCGCAACCAGAGCACGGCGCTGATGGTGGCAGCCGCGCGGCAGGGGAGAAACCTCGGCCCTGAACAGACGACAGTTGATGCGATGAAAGTGCTCATCGACAAGGGGGCCGATCCAAACCTGGTCAACGAGAATGGCGAGACGGCGATGCACATCGCCGTGAGCCGCAGTGACGCGCTCGTGAAGTTTCTCGCCGAAAACGGCGGGCAACTCGACATCAAGGACAAGTTCGGGCGCACGCCGCTCGACGTCGCGATGGGCGTCCCTGGCGGCGCCGGCGGCCGAGGTCGTGGCGGCCGTGGTGCTCCAGCCGCGCCGCAGGTCCGCGAAAGCACCGTCGCACTGCTCAAGGAGTTGATGAAGGTTCCCTAGAAGATGGCCTTGCGGTTCTTCGTCCTGCTTATCGGTGTTCTGGTCGTTTCATCCTGCAGCAGCTCAACTCCAACCGCGCCGTCAGCGCCGCGAGTCTCGGGTGCATGGCTTGGTCATGCCACGCTGACGTCCGTCAGCGGCGGCGAGTGCGTGGGCACCACGCTTGCCGGGGCGATCGGGAGTAAGGATATTTTCTCCGCGCGCGTTCAGCAGAACGACAGTGAGCTCGCGGCGTCGTTGACGTATCAAGGCAATCGCACGAGCTGCCTGTATCGAGGAAATACCGCAAACGATGCGGTCAACCTCAATTTCGACTCGTGCTCCGAGGGTCGGATCGAGGCCTTCGTCTGTGCCAACGGTGCGGTGCGCCAGCTCGAGATCATCGGTACACGCGTGACTGCCCAGAACACCATCAACACGGGCACCGGGAGCGATACGACGACGATGAACGTGTTCGCGCCGGGGAGTCCGACGCCGGTGGGCGTGCTAACCGTGACGTCCCAGTTCAGGTGGAACCTCCTCGGCATCCCGCACAGCGACTTCCACATCTTCGACGGCTCGGTGCGGCCGGGTTACGTCGATGGCGTCGAGATCATCCTGGAAGAGCCGAACGAGTTCTGCACGAAGTGCGGATGGTTTCAGTAGGCAGTACGCAGGAACCACCGGTCGAGCACGACACGCTTGGTGAACGCGGGTGAGTTCATCAGGATCCGGCCGACGGCGGAGAGAGCGGCCCGCACGGGCGCGGGGTTCTCTCGAGCCGGCGGATGAAGACATCGCAGCGTTTCGGCAAAGGGTCGAAGGTCTTCCGCTTCACTTCGACCGTTGGCGGCAATCAGCGTCTCCGCGGCCAGTCGTCCGGACTCGATCGCCGGGCGGATGCCTTCGCCGCTCTCCGGGTAGGCGAGCCCGGCCGCATCTCCTATCAGCATCACACCGGGGCCGGTGACAGGCCGGGTGCCGACGCCGGAACCCAGGTAGGCATGGCCGTGCCAGCGGGCGCTCGCGACATCGGCGGCGATCCGATGTCGCTCGAGGAATGCGACGAAGTCCCTGATGTGGGTCGCGAATCCGCGGTTTCCCCGCCTGCCGATGCCGACGTTGAGGTAATCACCTTTGCGGACACACCATGCGTAACCCTGGAGATCGCGGCAGAAGAACAACTCGGGCGTTGTGCCCGACACCCGCGTCTGCTGTTCCGCGATCCGGAACTCCGCTTCCTTCGCGACGATCGGCACCGGTTCGTCCGTTGCATCGCGAAGGTGGCGCGCGACGGGGCAGAAGTGTCCGCCGGCGCCAATCACGACCGAGGCCTCGATCGATTCGTTGACGATCCATTTCGCGCGATCGCGTCTCACAGTACGCACGAAGGTGTCCTCGAGGACGCGGACACCAGCGCGCTGCAACAGGAACGTGTCGAACTCGCAGCGACGGATGGCGTAGCTGGCGACGTGGGGGTAGCGAGTTTCGATCGCGCGTCCGCCCATGACGCTCGTCCGGAAGGCCGTGATCTCCTGAAGTGTCAGCCCGGTCGCACGGTATTCGTCCGGGGTGAGATCGAGTAGAGGAAAGACGTCAGGTGTGAGCCAGCCGGCGCACACCTTATCGCGCGGAAAGCGCGCGCGATCCGCAACCACGACGTCCCACCCGGCCAGGCGAAGCAGCCTCGCTGCCGTCGAACCAGCCGGGCCGCCACCGACGATCAGCGCGTCACATTCAATCAACTCAATTCCAGGACCACAACGTCAGCGAGGTCACGTCCTTCACGAAGACACGGTTACCCGTGATCGCGGGTTGTGCCCACGTTTCGTTGGCCGACACCTTGTAACGGCGAACCAGCTCGAAGGCAGTCTGGTTGTTGCGGGCAATCACCAGCTCACCGTCGCTCTCGAGGCTGAAGAGGAGATCGCCTGCGCGCGCCATCGATGCATGCGCGGCCTGCCGCCCCTCCGACGTCCACAGGGTCTTGCCGGTCCTGGCGTCAATTGCGTAGTACTGTCCGGCGTTCCGTCCAGACAGACCGTAGAGCGTATCGCCGGCGACAACCGGTGTCGTGAAGCGCAGCGGAAGCTCGGTGTTCTCCCAGATCTGCTCCGTCGCCCACTGGCCGCCGCGTCTCGCGACAGCGAAGGCAAACAGCGGACCCGTCCCGGCGACGATCACGGTCTGACCGCTCACGATCGGGGTGATCGAGTTCGACGTGAACTGGTGCTTCATCGGCCGCTCCCAGAGCAGCGTTCCCGTGCCCGCATCGACGCCGACGATCTTCACCTGCGTCGGCGTGATGATCTGCCGCACGCCGTCGATTGTCGCGACAACTGGTGAGGCGTAACCGGGGCCGTCGCCAGTCCAGCTCCATGCCACCGCGCCGGTATTCAGGTCGAACGCCGTCAGCGCGCCTTTGTCGTTGCCGCCAACATGGAAGATCACATTCCCGCCGTCGACCAGCGGCGAGAACGCGTGCGTCGTGTAGAGCATTTCCGGGCCGGTCCCGACCTTCTGCCAGACCTGCTTGCCGCTCGCCGCATCCCACGCCGTCACGGTTCCGGTCATGCCGATCGAATACAGACGGCCGTTGAAGAAGACTGGCGTCGACTTCGGTCCTGGCCCGTGTTGCTTGGTGGCCGGATTCATCGTGAACGTCGCGGGATACCCCGCCTGCCAGAGAACCTTTCCGCTCGCAGCATCGAGCGCGGTCATCGTCTCGTTGTCGCCAATGCGCGAGAACTGATACACGCGGTCGCCGACGACGAGCGGCGTGGCGTAGCCGGTTCCGATCTCGACTTTCCAGCGCTCTGTGAGCATCTCGGGCCACGCACCTGGTGTGGTCAGACCCGAGATGATGCCGTCGCGGGCCGAACCGCGCCACTGTGTGACATCCGCACCGCTCCGTTGTGCTTCACCAGGCGAGGTCATCGCCAACAACACGCCAGCCAGGATGAATGCTCGTCGCATAGGCTCCTTCGCTCGAAAAGCACTCAGTGTATTCGATAGGATTACACTGCTGCTCGCTTGTGTTGGGAACGAAGGCCTACGGCAGACCAACCTGGCGCTCCCTTCCCATGGAGACGAGCGTTGCCAATATGAATGACACAAGCGAGTTCGTGGAGTAAACGTGCTGCAGCAACTGCTCGGGGAAAGCCAGGCGCTGGCAGCCGTTCGGGACGAGTTAGCGCGTCTGCTCGCGCGTCCGGCGGTCCAACTCAAGCGCCTGCCCCCTGTGCTCATTCAGGGCGAAACCGGGACCGGCAAGGGTCTCGTCGCACATCTGATCCACGAGATGGGACCGCGGTCGAGTGCCTCGTTCGTCGACGTCAACTGCGCCGCCATCCCTGACACACTGCTCGAAGCCGAACTTTTCGGGTTCGAGCGTGGCGCGTTCACGGATGCCCGGCAGGCCAAAGCCGGTCTCCTGCAGGTAGCGCATCGCGGCACGATCTTCCTCGACGAGATCGGGCTCATGCCGGACG